>NZ_JAGPXZ010000280.1:0-7197 GCF_018070305.1 Micromonospora sp. M51
TTGCCGATCGCGTGACCGAGTTCGACGGCCGAGCGGATCAGCAGCTCGGCGGACTCGCCGCGCAGCTGGTCGAGGTGGACCACCATCACCTCGCCCAGCTGGACGCGGGCCACCACGGCCGTGGCGGTCAGGTCGTCCCAGGCCAGGATGTCGCCGTCGCGCAGCCGGACCCCCCGGGCCAGCGCCACCGACAGCTCCGCGCCGGAGCTGGTCATCTTGCGGATCCGGCTCTTCTGGGCGTCCCACTGGTCCAGGACCAGGTCGTCGATGCGCGCTTCCTTCAGCCGGAGTGTCCAGTCCGGCTCGTTCATGTTGCCCAGCACCGATTCGACGAGCACGGGCGTCTCCTTTCCATGGGTGCGCCGGCGCCGCACACGGCGGCGCGGGCGTCCGGGGGGTCAGCTGAAGAAGTAGAGCTGGCTCAGAGGCAGGTTCCGGGCCGGCGGCACTGTCGCGTGCACGCCGTCCATCTTCACGGCGAAGGTCTCCGGGTCGACTTCGAGCGTGGGCAGCCGGTCGTTGCGGACCATGTCCCGCTTGGTGAGCCCCCGGGTCCGGTACACCGGCATGACCTGCCGTTGCAGGCCGAGTTCCTCGGCGATGCCGGCTTCGTGCGCGGCCCGGGACACGAAGGTCACGCAGGTCTTGCCGAGCTGACTGCCGTACGCGGCGAAGGACGGCCGGTAGTACACGGGCTGCGGCGTCGGCAGGGAGGCGTTCGGGTCACCCATGATCGACCAGGCGATCATGCCGCCCTTGAGGACCAGCTTCGGCTTCGTGCCGAAGAACGCCGGCTCCCAGAGCACGAGGTCGGCCATCTTGCCCGGCGTGACCGAGCCCAGCACGTGCGAGATTCCCTGGGTGATCGCCGGGTTGATGGTCATCTTGGCGACGTACCGCAGCACCCGGAAGTTGTCGTTGGCGCTGGAGTCCTCGGCGAGCTTGCCGCGGGCGGTCTTCATCTGGCCGGCGAGCTGGATGGTCCGCAACCAGGTCTCACCCACGCGGCCCATGGCCTGCGAGTCGCTCTGCATCATCGAGATGACGCCCTCGTCGAGCAGGACGTCCTCGGCCGCGATGGTCTCGGTGCGGATCCGGCTCTCCACGAAGGCCACGTCCGAGGGGACCTGCGGGTTGAAGTTGTGGCAGACCATGATCATGTCGTACAGCTCGGACTGGCTGTTGATGCCGTAGGGCACCGTCGGCGTGGTCGAGCTCGGCAGCACGTTCATCTGACCGGCGACCTTGATGACGTCCGGCGCGTGCCCACCACCGGCGCCCTCGGTGTGGAAGGTGTGGATCGTCCGGCCCTCGAACGCGGCGATGCTGTCCTCCAGGTAGCCGCTCTCGTTGAGGGTGTCGGTGTGGATGCTGACCTGCACGTCGAATTCGTCGGCGACGTCCAGGCAGGCCCGGATCACCGCCGGCGGCGCACCCCAGTCCTCATGGATCTTGAAGCTCGGCGCGCCGGCCATGATCTGCTCCACCAGGGGCGCGCGGCCGGTGCTGTTGCCCTTCGCCATCAGACCGATGTTGATCGGGATGGTCTCGAAGGCCCGCATCATCGCGTGGATGTTCCACGGGCCGGGAGTGATGGTGACACCGTTGGTGCTGTCGGTCGGGCCGGTCCCGCCGCCCCACAGGGTGGTCACCCCGTTGCTCAGGGCGGCGTACGCCTGCAGCGGCGTCACCAGGTGCACGTGCGTGTCGATGCCTCCGGCGGTCAGGATGAGGTGCTCACCGGAGATCGCCTCGGTGCCCGGACCGGTGATCAGCTCGGGGGTGACCCCGTCCATCACGTTCGGGTTGCCCGCCTTGCCGATGCCGGCGATCTTGCCGTCCTTGACGCCGACGTCGGCCTTCACCACGCCGAGGGTCGCGTCCAGGATGGTCACGTTCGTGATGACCAGGTCCAGGCCACCCTGGGCGTTGGTGTACTGGTTGTTGACGCCCATGCCGTCGCGCAGCGTCTTGCCACCGCCGTACATCACCTCGTCGCCGAGGACACGGAGATCCTTCTCGATCTCGATGTACAGGTCGGTGTCGCCGAGCCTGATCTGATCGCCCGTCGTGGGGCCGTACATGCCGGAATACTCTTGCCGGGAAATCTGGCTCATCGAATCATCTCTCCTGCCCGAGGCACGCAGCCCTGCGGGTTAGTCGATCTACTTCTTCTTGCCCTTGGGCTGGTCCTGCTCCTCGGGGCCGAACTTGAAGCCGCGGGTCTTGGCGTTGTGGATCGCCTCGGTCCGGTCCGGCCGGTAGCTGGGGGTCGACTCACTGCCGCTCCACCCCTGCACCAGGCCGTTGAAGCCGTACACGCGCTGCTGCCCGCCGAAGGGGATGAGCTGCACCGTCTTCTTGTCACCCGGCTCGAAGCGGATGGACGTCGTCGCCGGGATGTTCAGTCGCCGCCCGAACGCCGCCTCACGGTCGAAGGCGAGCATCCGGTTGGCCTCGAAGAAGTGGAAGTGTGAACCGATCTGGATCGGCCGGTCACCGGTGTTGTGGACGACGACCTCGGTGACCGGTCGGCCCGCGTTCAACTCCAGTGGCTGGTCGCTCAGCACGTAGCCGCCGATGGGTCGCACGTGCTTCGAGTTGGGGCCGGGATGTTGGTTGGCCATGTCCTGCTCCCTATCGGATCGGTGAGTGCACGGTGACCAGTCGCGAGCCGTCGGTGAAGACCGCCTCGACCTGGATCATGGGCACCATGTCCGCCACGCCCGGCATCACGTCGTCGGCGTTCAGCGTGCTGCGGGCCTCGTTCATGACCTCTTCGACGGTCTTGCCCTCGCGGGCGCCCTCGAGGGCGGCGGCGCAGATGACCGCGACGGCCTCGGGGTGATTGAGCTTGATCCCCCTGGCCTTGCGGGCGTTGGCGACCATCGCCATCGAGAGGATCGTCAACTTGTCGAATTCCCGTGGTGTCAGATGCACTGTCCTGGTCCTTCTGCGACGGTCGGTCGGGGCCGCCATCCCGCCGAACGGTTCGCCTCCCGGGGAGCGCTGACGGTCACCCCGAATGAGCTGTTTGTCCAACAGGTCCCTTTTAGGCGGCTTCGGGTCGACCGTACGCCCTGCCCCTGCGTCACGGGTCAGAAGCCGCGAATCAGCGGGATCCGTCGCCGGCACGGTGCGGACGCCGAGCACGGGCGTCCGCCTGCCACATCCGCTGGATGTCTTCGAGGGTCCTGCCCCTGGTCTCCGGCAGGTACCGCCAGATGAACAGGAAGCCGAGCACACAGGTGCCGGCGAAGAGCGCGAACACGCCCGAGCGCCCCAGGGCGTCGAGCATGCTCAGGAAGAACTGGGTGATGAGGTACTCGGTGCCCCAGTGCGTGGCGGACGCGATCGCCACACATCGGCCCCGGATCCGGCCCGGGAAGATCTCGTTGATCACCGTCCAGGCGGTGGGGCCGATCGACATCGCGTAGAACGCCACGAACATGACCACGCCGACCAGCAGGAAGATGCCCGCGTCGGTGGGGTGGTGCCCGGTCGCTCCGGCCGCCTGCGCCCCCGGATCCATCTTCGCGAAGCTGACGCTGACCACCACGAGCGAGACCGCCATACCCAGCAGCCCGACCAGCAGCAGTGGACGGCGGCCCAGCCGGTCCAGGAAGGCGACGGCGACCAGCGTGAAGAGGGAGTCGACAGCGCCGATCGCCCAGGTGGTGGCGGTCAACTGCGCCTGCGGCGTGTGGAATCCGGCGGCGGAGAAGATCTCGTCGGCGTAGTAGATGATCCCGTTGATCCCGGTCAACTGCTGGAACAGGGCCAGGCCCACGCCCAGCGCCAACGGACGCCGCCACTCGGGCGAGAGCACCTCGCGCCAACCCGCCTTGCCGGCCGCCAGGCTCTCCTGCACGGCGTGCAGCCGCTGGGGCACCTTCTCCGCTGGCACGGTCGCCCTCAGCGACGCCTCCGCCCGGCGTTTGTCCCCGCGCCCGACGTACCAGACGGCCGAGTCGGGGATCACCGTGGTGACCAGGGCGAGGGCCACCCCCAGCAGCACCGCGGCGGCGAGAAGGTAACGCCAGGAGTTGCCCGCCTCGAACAGTTCGTCGGCGAGGTACCCGATGAAGATCGCGAACGTGGTGGAGAACTGGTACAGCGCCAGGAGGCTGCCCCGGATGCGTTCCGGCGCCGCCTCCGCCGCGTACATCGGGCCGGCGACCGAGGCCACCCCGATGCCCAGACCCAGGATCAGCCGGGCGCCGAACATCACCCCGATCATCGGCGCGAACGCCTGCACGAGGGTGCCCACCCCGAACGCGGCGGCGGCGACCCACAGTGCTCCCCGGCGGCCGATCCGGTCCGCGAGGTGACCACCGAGCAGCGCACCCACCAGCGCACCGGGGGTCACCCAGCTCGCCGCCACCTCGACGGCGAAGGTGTTCGCGTCGAAGGTCTGGCGGATGTCGCGCAGCGCCCCGCTGATGACGCCCTGGTCGTAGCCGAAGAACGCGCCGGAGAGCGCCACGATCGCGAGGACCGCGATGAGGTTGCGCCGTGGCGGCCGGTCCCGCCCGCGCTGCGCGCCGCTGGCGGTCACCGTCGCCCCTCTCCCGCGCGTCTGGGCCGGGACGTCATCCCCGACAGGGAAAGACTAGGTGCGTTCTACGACCATTCACCCCAAATGCAATGAAGTACGACAGCATCCGGTGGACGCCGCACACGCACCGGCCTCCGACCCCACTGCGGGGATCGGAGGCCGGTGCGGGCGCGGGCGGATCAGGTGGCGCTGATCGTGCCCGTCATCAGCAACGCGAGAACCAGGGTGCCCAGCGCGACCCGGTACAGCACGAAGACGTACAGGGTGTGGTGGGCGACGTAACGCAGCAACCAGGCGATGGCCGCGTACCCGATGCCGAACGCGATGATGGTGGCCACGATCATCTGCGCGACCGACGGGGTGGACGTGCCCGGCGCGGACGGCTCGAAGACGTCACCGAGACTGAACACGCCGGACATCACCACCGCCGGGATGGCCAGCAGGAACGAGTACCGGGCCGCCGCCTCCCGGGTCAGGTTGAGCAGCAGACCGGCGGTCAACGTCCCGCCGGAACGGGACACCCCGGGGATCAACGCCATGGCCTGGGCGAAACCCATCACGACGCCGTCCTTCATCCGGAAGTTCTCCAACGTCCGGGTCTGCCGCCCCCAGTACTCGGCGAACGCCAGCACGAACGCGAACACGATCAGGGTGGTCGCCACCAACCACAGGTTGCGTCCAGCCGTCTTGATCTGATCCTTGAAGAGGAACCCGAACAGCCCGATCGGGATCGAGCCGACGATCACGTACCAGCCCATCCGGTAGTCGAGGCTGGAGCGCACCGACCTGTCCCGGATGCCCACCAGCCAGGTCCGGGTGATCCGCCAGATGTCCTTCGCGAAGTAGATCAACACGGCCGCTTCGGTGCCGAGCTGGGTGACCGCTGTGAACGACGCGCCCGCGTCACGGTCGAAGAAGATCGCCGAGGTGATCCGCAGATGCCCCGACGAGCTGACCGGCAGGAACTCGGTCAGTCCCTGGACGATGCCCAGGACGATGGCTTCGACCCAGGTCACTCGCCGACTCCCGAAAGTTCAAGTGCCTCGGCGACGGTCCGCAGGGTCTGGATCCCACTGTCCCGGTCGGCCACGAACAGCGTCACCGACAGCGTGGTGACACCGGCGGCGGCGTACTCGCGCATCCGCTCGGCGACGCGCTCCTTCGGGCCGAGCAGCGAGGTGCGGTCGATGAACTCCATCGGCACCGCGGCGGCGGCGTCGCGCTGCCGCTTGGCCAGGTACAGGTCCTGCACCTCGCGGGCGGCGTCACCGTAGCCCATCCGGGTGGCGAGCTGGTTGTAGAAGTTCTGCTGGCGGCTGCCCATCCCGCCCACGTAGAGCGCGGCGTACCAGCGCACCAGCTCGGCGCAGGACGCCACGTCGTCACCGATCACCACGGGCACCGACGGCACCACGTCGAACCCGGCCAGCTCCTTGCCGACCTTGGCCCGCCCGGCGCGCACCGAGGCGAGCTGCTCCTCGGCGAACTCCGGGGCGTAGAACACGGCCAGCCAGCCGTCGGCGATCTCGCCGGCCAGCTCCAGGTTCTTCGGGCCGACCGCGGCCAGGTAGATCGGTATGTGCTCGCGGGGTGGGTGGAAGCCCAGCCGCAGCGCCTTACCGGGGCCGTCCGGCAGCGGCAGCGTGTAGTGCTCGCCGTCGTACGCCACCTCCTTGCGGGCGATGGCCAGCTTGACGATGTCGACGAACTCGCGGGTCCGGGCGAGCGGCTTGGCGAACCGCACACCGTGCCAGCCCTCCGACACCTGCGGGCCGGAGACGCCCAGGCCGAGCCGGAACCGGCCGCCGGAGAGCGCGTCGATGGTCGCGGCGGTCATCGCGGTGGCCGCCGGCGTACGGGCGGGGATCTGCATCACCGCGGCGCCGACGTCGATCCGTTCGGTCTGACCGGCCATCCACGCCAGCATGCTGGGCGAGTCGGAGCCGTACGCCTCCGCAGCCCACACCACCGAATAGCCCAGCCGGTCCGCCTCCTGGGCCAGCGCCAGGTGGTCGGCCGGTGTGCTCCACGCCGTCTGATATCCGAGACTGAGCCCGAGTCGCACTGGTCCTCCCCCATCCGTGGCACAGGTCGCACCAGGTTACGCAATGCCGATAACGGCCTCGATCACCGGCTCGACACCTTTGATCCCCCCTCCGTCGGGGCAGCCCGGGGCGGCGGAACCGGCAGAACCGGCAGAGATACGGGAGCGAGGATATCCGTGGCGGCAGGTTCGAAATAAGGTTCACCCATGCAACAGCGACCGCTCGGCCGAAGCGGGCTGGCGGTTTCGCGGCTCGCGCTCGGCACCATGACCTGGGGCCGGGACACCGACGCCGACGATGCGGCCGCCCAGCTGAAGAGTTACCTGGACGCCGGCGGCAACCTGATCGACACCGCCGACGTGTACGGCGACGGCGACGCCGAGTCGGTGATCGGCTCGCTGCTGGGCTCCCTCGTCCCCCGCGACGAGCTGCTGATCGCCACCAAGGCCGGGTTGCGCCCCGGCAGTGGCCGACGCCGCGACGGCTCCCGGGGGCACCTGCTGCGGACGTTGGACGCGTCGCTGCGCCGGCTCGGCACCGACCACGTCGACCTGTTCCAGGTGCACGGGTACGACCCGGACACCCCGCTGGAGG
>NZ_JAGPXZ010000281.1:0-7177 GCF_018070305.1 Micromonospora sp. M51
GTACATCAACCGGATGCTCGCCGCCGGCGCGGCGGCCGGCGCTGCGGCGGTGCCCTTCGCCGGGCGCAAGCGGGCCGCCGCGCTGGGCCTGTCGGCGCTGCCGAAGGCGCCCGGCAGTGGACGTGAGGGGTACGCCGCCCAGCTCGGCCGGATGCTGGCGCGGCGCGGGGTGATCGCGATGGACCGCAGTGTGCTGCGGGAGTTGGACCGGATCGACACGCTCGTGCTCGACGCCGCGGTGCTCGGCTCGGACCGGGGCGTACTCGCCGACCTGGCGCCGGCGTCCGACGCGGACGTTGACGAGGTGGCCGAGCGGGCCTTCGCGTTGTTCGACCCCGACGATCCGGCCGCTTCCCGTGCGGCGGACGGCTGGCGGCTCGGACCGTTGGACCAGATGCCCGCGAACCACCTGGACGCCATCGCGGACGCGGGCCGGCTGCGCTCGGCCGGCGGCCAACTGCTCGGCCTCGCCCACGGCGACCGGCTCGCCGCGCTCCTGCGGGTCGAGCCGGAACCCGCACCCGGTGTCGACGGGCTGCCGGCCGCCGCGCGGCGGGCCGGCCTGCGGCTGATCGTTGCCGGTGGCGACGAGCAGCGGTACGGCTTCGCCGACGCGATGCTGCCCGGCGGGGACCAGTTGGTCGAGTCGGTCCGCGGACTACAGCGCGACGGCGCGATGGTGATGCTCGTCTCCGCCGACCGCAAGGCGCTCGGCGCGTCCGACTGCGGTCTCGGGTTCGCCGCGCCGGAGGAGCTGCCCCCGTGGGGCGCACACCTGCTGGTCGGTGCCGACCTGCGGGTGGTGGCCCTGATGATCGAGGCGACCGGGGTGGCTCGGCGTACCGCCCAGCAGAACATTCGGCTGGCCATGGCCGGCACCGGTCTCGGGGCGCTGGGCGCGTTCACGGCCCCGCCGACCGAACTGCCCGGCCGGTCGCTCGTCGCGGTGAACGGCGCGGCCGGGTTGGCCTTCGCGAACGGGGTCTGGCAGGCCCGCCGGTTGCACGACCAGTCGGACACCCCGGCACCGGTGACGACCGCCTGGCACCTGATGCCCGTCGGTACGGTGCTCGACCACCTGCGCTCCACGCCGGACGGCCTGACCAGCGCGGAAGCGCAGCGCCGACGCCACAGCTCGGGCGCCGACGGCGGTGCCGAACCCGGAAGTGGTGGGCTGCTGCGCGCCTTCCTGGACGAGCTGTCCAACCCACTCACCCCGGTGCTGGCCGCCGGGGCGGTGCTCTCCGCGTCGTTCGGTTCACTTGTCGACGCCGCGCTGGTGAGCAGCGTGGTCGGTGGGTCCGCCCTGATCGGGGCGGTGCACGAACGCAACACCGAGAGGTCACTGGCGGAGCTGCTGTCGCGGTCGGCGGTGACCGCACGGGTCCGTCGGGACGGCGCCGATCAGGTGCTCGCCGCCGAGGACCTGGTCCTCGGGGACGTCATCGCCCTCGAACCGGGAGACTCGGTGCCCGCCGACTGCCGGGTGCTCGAGTCGGTGGGCCTGGAGGCCGACGAGTCGTCGCTGACCGGTGAGTCGCTGCCGGTCGCCAAGTCCAACCGGCCGGTGGTCGCCGCCGCCGTCGCCGACCGGCACTCGATGCTCTACGAGGGCACCACGGTCGCCGCCGGGCACGGCACCGCAGTGGTGGTGGCGACCGGCAACGACACCGAGGCCGGGCGCAGCCTCGCGTTGGTGCGGCAGGCACCCCCGACCAGTGGGGTGGAGGCTCGGCTCGGCTCGTTGACCAGCACCGCCATCCCGCTGGCGGCCGGTTCCGCGATAGCGGTGGCCGGCGCGGGCCTGCTTCGGGGCGTACCCCTGGCCGAAACGGCGGCGACCGCCGCGAACCTCGCCGTGGCGTCGGTGCCGGAGGGGTTGCCGTTCCTGGTCAGCGCGGCGCAGCTGGCCGCGGCCCGGCGGCTGGCCGAGCACGGCGCGTTGGTCCGCAACCCGCGCACCATCGAGGCGTTGGGCCGGGTGGACGTGCTCTGCTTCGACAAGACCGGCACCCTCACCGAGGGCCAGTTGCTGCTCGCCGGAGTCGGCGACGGCGTCGGTGACCGGTACGCGCCGGTGGACCGGTTGGACGACCGGCTCCGGATGACGTTGGCCGCGGCGCTGCGGGCCACCCCCGCCGCGAAGAATCCGGAGGAGTTGGCGTTGCAGACCGACCGGGCGGTCCGGCGGGGCGCCGGGGAGGCCGGCGTGGTGGAGCAGACCGGTGCCGCCGGCTGGCACGCTGCCGGGGGCCTGCCGTTCGAGCCGTCCCGCGGCTACCACGCGAGCATCGGACGGACCGACGGTCACCTGCTGTTGAGCGTCAAGGGTGCTCCGGAGACGGTGCTGCCCCGCTGCTCGTCCCGACGCACCGACGGCCGTCAGGAGCCGATGGACGACGCCGGCCGCGCCGAGTTGGAACGGATGCTCGCCGACCGGGCCGGTGCCGGAAACCGGATCCTGGCCGTCGCCGAGTGCCCGGTGAACGACTCGACGGTCACCGACTCCGACGTTCGAGGGCTCACCTTCGTGGGTTTCCTGGCCCTCGCCGACGGTGTGCGGGAGAGC
Source organism: Micromonospora sp. M51 (assembly GCF_018070305.1). Taxonomy (NCBI): domain Bacteria; kingdom Bacillati; phylum Actinomycetota; class Actinomycetes; order Micromonosporales; family Micromonosporaceae; genus Micromonospora; species Micromonospora sp. M51. The sequence goes on from NZ_JAGPXZ010000281.1 coordinate 2,570, forward strand.
GCCGCCCCTGCGGTACGCCGGATCCGGCAGGCCGGCGTGCACACCATCATGATCACCGGCGATCATCCGACCACCGCCGAGGCGATCGCCGCCACCATCAGCGACCACGACGAACAGCGGGTGGTCACCGCCGGTGAACTCGACCAACTGGACGACGACGCGCTCGCGGAACGGTTGACCAACACCGACGTGGTGGCCCGCTGCACCCCTGCCCACAAGGTGCGGATCATCCAGGCGTTGCAGAAGTGCGGGCGGACAGTGGCGATGACCGGTGACGGCGCCAACGACGCCCCGGCGATCCGGCTGGCCGACGTCGGCATCGCCCTCGGCCAGCGGGGCACCCCGGCCGCCCGCGCCGCAGCCGACCTGGTGGTCACCGACGACCGGTTGGAAACCATCATCGCGACCCTGATCGAAGGGCGGGCGATGTGGTCGTCGGTGCGGCACGCGCTGAGCATCCTGGTCGGCGGCAACCTCGGCGAGATCGCCTTCAGTGTGCTCAGCGCCGCGGCGACCGGCCGTTCCGCGCTCACCGGGCGACAACTGCTGCTGGTCAACCTGCTCACCGACCTGGCGCCGGCGCTGGCCATCGCGGTCCGGCCACCCGCGTCGGACCGCGCCGACGCGCTGCTGCGGGAGGGCCCGGACAGGGCGCTCGGCGAGAGCCTCACCAGGGAGATCGGGCTGCGGGCGACGGCCACCACGCTGGGCGCGACAGCGGGTTGGACGTTGGCCCGCTACACCGGACGCCGCCAACGGGCGGGCACCGTCGCCCTGGTCTCCCTGGTCGGCACCCAACTCGGGCAGACCATCCTGGCCGGCGGCACCAGCCCGGCCGTGCTGGCCTCCACCGTGGCATCACTGGGCGTGCTGGTCGTGGTGGTGCAGACGCCGGGGGTGAGCCAGTTCTTCGGCTGCACCCCGCTCGGGCCGGTCGGCTGGACCATCGGAGCCGGGTCGGCGCTCGGTGCCACCTTCGCCAACGGCGCACTCACGAAGCTGATGGAGCACGTGCCCCAGGCCCGACCCGACACCGCCTCGACTGACAACAGCGACTCGACGCACTGAGCGTCGGCACGCCGCATGCCGCCGGCTCACCGGGGTACCGGAGCCGGAGGAGGTGGACACCGTGGCAGAGCAACCGCAGGTGACGTTCATCGGTACCGCCACGACGGTGCTGCGGATCGGCGGATTCACCCTGCTGACCGACCCGAACTTTCTGCACCGGGGCCAGCGGGCGTACCTGGGCAAGGGGTTGTGGTCGCGCCGGCGCACGGACCCGGCACTGCGGATCGCCCAGCTTCCCGGTCTGGACGCGGTGGTCCTCTCCCATCTGCACGGCGACCACTTCGACCGGGTGGCCCGTCGGGAACTGGACCGGGAGCTGCCGATCGTCACCACCCCCGCCGCGGAACGCAAGCTGCGCCGCTGGGGATTCCAGGCCGCACAGGGCCTGCCGACGTGGTCGTCCCGGGAACTGCACCGCGACGGTACGACAGTGCGCCTCACCTCAATGCCCGGACAACACGGCCCGGGCGTGCTCGACCTGCTGATGCCCGACGTGATGGGCACGATGATCGACGTGGAGCGCTCCGGGCGGCGGGAATTCCGGCTCTACGTCACCGGCGACACCCTCAACCGGCCGCTGCTCACCGCGATCCCCGAACGCTACCCGGACATCGACGCGATGCTGATCCACCTCGGCGGCACGAAGGTCGCCGGAATCCTGCTCACCATGGACGCCCGCCAGGGTGCGGACCTGGTGGAGCTGGTCCGTCCGCGGCTGACCGTGCCAATCCATTACGACGACTATCCGGTCTTCCGCTCCCCGCTGGCGCATTTCGTCGAGGAGGCCCGCCGTCGTGGCTGGGCAGGGCAGGTGCGCACCATCACGCGCGGCGAAACCATCTCACTCACCCAGCCCGCCTGACCGCGCCGCCGATCCCGCCCGTGCGAATCACCCAACGAGTCACGTCACGGAGACAGCTCCGCGTCGTCGGAAGAGTGGTCACCGGATCGGCGCAGGCAGTGGGATTTCACCGCTGATCGCCTTCTCGGCCAGCTCGACGCGCGCCGGATGGAGTGCGTCCTCGCTCAACGGGTGGGCCGGCACGTTGATGCAGCGCTGGCCTGACCTGGCGCTGCAGACGGGGCACTGCAGGAAGAAGCCACTGGACGGCACCAGTTCGACCCCCTGGGCCAGAGCGGATCTGCCGATCTTGACGATCGCCTGGTACAGGTCGTCGTCCTGGTGCCGGGTAGCGGCGGCGGCGACCTCCCGCATCCCTTCCCAGAACTGTTCGACAGCATTCGGCTCGTCGATGTCTATCCGCATGAGCGCGGATCCCCTGCGAACAGGGGGCTAAACCCACGGCGTGGCGCGTCGCCCGGGTCCATCCATTCCGGATTGGATCGACCGACTTGCCTTGACCTCAACCAGACGAACCGAGTAGCGCCGGGGTGTTCCGACTATCCGATGCACCTGGCAAACAGCGCCACTACGGTCGGATTGTGCGTGCTGAGGCTGATCCGATGCGCCCAACGTCCGAGGCCGACCAGTCCGATCTCGCGGGCCTCTTGTTCGGTGACGGCCGCGACGACCGCGCTCAGGGTGGTCGCATGATCGCCTATTCTCGATATGGCGATCGGGTTCACACGTGAGTCATCCGTGGCGCCGTCGTCCTCACACCAAGCAGGCGACACGCCGGCATACTCCACTGTCATGACCCACGTCGGGGTGGCAGGTGATTCCATGGATGCCCCTTACAGCTCCGGCCCAGCAGCGATCTGTGTCGCGGATGCGTGTCGGGTCAGAATGTGGGTTGGCCTGGTCCCGGAGGGCTCCGTCGGCGACCTCTTCGCGCAGTGACCAGTGCTCGATCGGCTGGGCGACCTCACTGTAGAACTGGAGGTCTTCGAAGCCGTAGGTCGCCACATCGCACCTGCACGACTTGCGGCACGCGTTCGCCACGTTCCTGCTCGACCAGGGCGAGGAGCTGCGGACGGTGATGGAGGTGCTTGGGCACTCCACGATCCGGATGAAGGCCGACACCTTGGCCACGTTCTGCCGGCGCGGGCTCGTCAGGCTGCCTCGGCCATCGACCGGATTCTCGGCCACGAGGGGACGGCGTAACCGGCTTGGCTGCACTCCGACCGAGATCAACCGGGGAAGGTGCTGGTGGAGCCCAGGGGACTCGAACCCCTAACCCCTGCCTTGCAAAGGCAGTGCTCTGCCAGTTGAGCTAGGGCCCCGTGGTGGCCACCGCGACGATCACTCGTCGCCGGGCCGGACGTCAGCGCAGGTCGGGCGCGGTGGTCGCCTCGTGCCACAGGGCACGCTCATCGTTCGACGCCTTGATCTTGTTGAACACGACGGCGGCCACACCGACGACGCCAGCCAGAATCAGCAGCTTCTTGAACATGGGGCGACCCCTCGCGCTCGACTACCGTCGGACGACTTGCGGTGGGGCTAGATGGAATCGAACCATCGACCTCAGAGTTATCAGCTCTGCGCTCTAACCGACTGAGCTATAGCCCCGCGTTGCGACGAGCAAGATTAACCCATCCGCTCTGCCGGCCCCAAATCGGGGTCCGAGCCTGCGAGCCGGGGCCCGTCGTCGCCGGCAAAAACCTACCTGAGCACGGGACGCCGGAGCGACCGCATTCCGCGATGCTCCGGCGTCCCGGTTGGCTCAGTCCCGCTCAGCGAGGGTCAGCTCGATCCCGCCGACCAGGTCGGCGCAGACGTTGTAGACGAACGCGCCGAGCGTGGCCAGCGCGGTGAACAGCACCACGTTGACCAGGCCGATCAGCGCCGAGCTGAGAATCACGCCCTTGGCGGTGATCTGGAAGCCGCTGGTGCTCTGCCCACCACCGGCGTTGACCAGGTCGCTCAGGCTCTCGTTGACGCTCTGGAACACACCCATCGCGTCCAGCGCCAGGTAGAGCACCGAGGTGGCGACCACCACGACGATGAAGAGCACCACCGACACCGCGAATGCGAACTTCATCACGGACCACGGGTCGATCCGCTTCAGGTTCAGCCGGGCCCGGCGCGGCCCGCGGGAGGCGGCCGAGCTGACCGACGTACGCGCCGCGCGCACCGCGTCACCGACGCGGGCGGCCCCCACGGCGGACGGGTTGCCGATCCCCGGCGGCAGGCCACCGCCGCTGGCCGGACGGCCGGCAGTGGCAGTGCCACGCGCCGCCTCCGGCTGCGGCTGGGTCATGGCGGGGGTGATCCGCGGCTGGGTGCCGGTGGACCCGGCCGACGTCGCCTGGCCGGGCCGGACACCGATCGGCTGGGTGGTCGTCGGACGGGTCGAGGGTGTCGCCGCCGGACCCGGAGGGTTGGCGGCGGCCGACGTCGGCGCCTCGGCGCTGGGCGTCGCCTCGGTCTTGTCACCCGCCCCGTCGTCCTCGCCCGGCTGCTCCGGCGGGGGCGTCATACCTGGAGCCCTGGTGAACTTCGGGGCAGGCGCATCGGCGGGGACCGTCGCCCGGCCTACGGCCGCGCGGCCGGTCGCTGGTGTGCCGCCCTTGGCGGCCTCCTCGTCGACCGGGTTGGCCGAGGTCCCCGTGTTCCCCGACTTCGCCTGTGTCTCCGTC
>NZ_JAGPXZ010000282.1:0-7169 GCF_018070305.1 Micromonospora sp. M51
GGCGGGCACCCCGCTGGCCAGCGGGCTGCCCGCCGACCCGGAGGCCGCCGCCCGCGCGTACCTGGCCGCCAACCAGGACCTGTTCGGCATGGACGCCGCCACGGTGGCCAGCATGGAACGGGTGCTGGTCCGACCGATCGGCAGCGGCACCGTCGTCACCCTCCGGCAACGCTTCGGCGACCTGCCCGCAGGGCCGGACGGCCTGGTCACCCTCGCGGTCGCCGACGGCGCGGTGCTCTCGGTCAGCTCCTCGCTGGCCCGCGACACCGGCACGCCGGCCCCGGCAACCCGCACACCCGAGCAGGCGTACGCCGCCGCGCTCGCCGACGCCAAGCTGACCGCCGACGCGGTGGCCAGCCACACCATCCGCCAGGTGGCGGTGCCCACCCCGCTGGACGGGCCACGGGCCGCCTACGAGGTGACCATGATCGGGGCGGACACCGAGCATCCGGCCGCGTTCACCAGCTACGTGGACGGCAGCACCGGGCAGGTGCTGGTTCGCGAGGACCTGGTCGACTACGACTCCGACAACCCGAGCTGGGCGGTCTTCCCGGCCACCCCGCCCCGTGACCTGGGCCCCGGGCAGGATCCCCGGGTGCGCTGGTGCGGCGACCCGACCCCCGGCTGCCAGGCCGCCTGGCGCGACCCGGCCACCGGCCAACCGTGGGACGTCGACGCGGCCACCGGCACGCCGACCTTCACCTCGCGCGGCAACTCGGCCAACACGGTGCTGTCCTGGGGCGCCAACACCCCGGTCGTGCCGGCCCCCACCAGCCCGGAACGCCGCTACGAGTACCCCTTCACCGACCAGTGGCACCAGGCGAAGTGCAACCCGGAGGTGTTCACCTCCGCCCAGCGCAACGACGCGGACGCGTCGATCGCCAACCTCTTCGCCATGCACAACCGGATGCACGACTGGTCGTACCAGCTGGGCTTCACCGAGTCGGCGTGGAACCTCCAGGCGGTCAACCTCACCCCGTCCGGGCTGGGCGGTGACGCCGAGCAGGGCCGTGCCCAGCAGGGCGCGTTGAGTGGTAACCGGAACAACGCCAACCAGGGCACCCCGCGCGACGGGCTGCCGCCGACCACCAACATGTACCTCTGGCAGCCGCAGGCCGGCGGGCCGTACCCGCCGTGCGTGGACGGCGACTACGACATGACGGTGATCGGCCACGAGTACACCCACGCGATCACCAACCGGATGATCGCCGGCCCGGACAGCGGGATCAGCGGCCACCAGGGCGGGTCGATGGGTGAGTCGTGGGGCGACCTGCTCGCCGCCGAGTACCTCTTCCAGCACGGGCTGCGCGCACCCGGCGAGACGCCCTTCATCACCGGTGGCTACGTCACCGGCAACCTGGTCAGCGGCATCCGCAACTACGACCTGAGCCGCAGCCCGCTCAACTACTCCGACATCGGTTACAACACCGCCGGCCCGGCCGTGCACGCCGACGGGGAGATCTGGGGCGCCACCAACTTCCGGGTCCGCTCCGCCCTGGTCAAACGGTACGGCCTCGGCACCCCGCAACGGCAGCTCGACTGCGCACTGGGGAAGGTCGCGGCGGATCAGTGCCCGGGCAACCGACGCTGGTCGCAGCTGGTCTTCGACTCGTTCCTGTTGCAGGCCGCCAGCCAGGTCAGCATGCTCGACATGCGGGACAACATGCTCACCGCCGACCTGCTCCGCTTCGGCGGCACGAACCAGGACCTGATCTGGGCCGAGTTCGCCCGCTCCGGGATGGGCCGCGACGCCGCCACCAACGGTGCCGGCGACACCGACCCGACGCCGAGTTTCGCCTCGCCGCGCGGCGGCAACGCGACGCTCACCCTGCGCCCACGGGGAGACAGCGCCGACGCGCCGATCCGGGTGTACGTGGGGGCGTACGAGGCGCGGGCCGTGCCGGTGGCCGACACCGACCCGGCGACGCCGATCCCGGACACCGTGGAGATGGTGGCCGGCACCTACGACCTGCTCGCCGTGGCCCCCGGCTTCGGGCACCAGCGGCTCAGCGTGGTCGCCAAGGCCGGCCAGGACGGGTACGTCGACATGCGGATGAGCCGCAACCTCGCCTCCGCCGCGTCCGGCGCCACCATCAGCGGTGACGGGGTCAACCTGGACCGGGTCGTCGACGACACCGAGGCGACGAACTGGGCGTCCCTGGACGGGGTCGTCGGCCGGCAGCTCACCGTGGCGCTGCCCGGCGGCACCCCGCAGACGGTCAAGCGGGTGAACGTCAGCGCGATGCTGCGCCCGGCGATCACCGGCGACGCCGACACCGGCGCGCAGAACGCGCTCACCGCGCTGCGTTCGTTCGCGGTGTCCGCCTGCAACGCGACGACCACCGACTGCGCGGATCCGGCGCGCTGGCAGCGCATCTACACCAGTGCGGCGGACGCGTTCCCCGGTGGGGCGTACCGGGCGTACAGCCGGGACATCAACCTCCGGACGTTCGCGGTACCCACCACCCTCGCCACCCACCTGCGACTCGAGGTGCTGGCGAGCCAGTGCACCGGTGGCCCGCACTACGCGGGTGAGCAGGACGACGACCCGGCCACGACGACGGACTGCGCGACCGCCAGCCCGGCCCGGAGCCAGGTCAGGATCGCCGAGTTCCAGGCGTTCTCGAAGTGACGTTCCAGGCGTTCTGGAAGTGACCCAGTGGGGCCGGCGGTACTCCGCCGGCCCCACTGCCTCCGATCAGCGGTGCGCCCGGCGCCAGGGGCCAGACACCGCCGGACGGCTCCCCACGCCGGCCGCGATCAGCGGTGCGCCCGGCGCCAGGGGTCGGCGACGGCCGGGCGCTCCCAGCGCCGGTCCACCGGGGGGTCGTCGGCGTCGCCGGTCTCCCCGGCGGCGGCCCGGGTCAGCTGCCGCAACCGCAGCAGCAGCCCCACCCCGAGGAAGAGCAGCAGCCCGCCGAGCAGGAACGCGACCTGCACCACGCCGAACGCGCTGGACTGCGACACCGGGCGGTCGGCCGACGGTGGTACGGCGTCGGCCGGGTAGTCGGCGGCCGGCTCCTCCGTTGCCGCGCTCTCGTCGTCGGTCGGCGCGCTCGCGGATTCGGTGGGCTCCGGCGGGCTCTTCGTCGGCTTCGGCTTGCTGGTCGGGACGCCACCCACCCCCACCACCGAACGGGTGGCGGTCTGCCGGGCCAGCAGGCGCAGGTTGGCGTCGTACGCCTCGGCGGCGAGGGTGACCCGCCCCTGGGTGACGTCCTCGTCAAAGGCCACCCGGTAGCGGGCGGTGACCGTGCGCCCCGGGCAGAGCGTGCCCGGGTCGAGCTGCCGGTCGGTCAACCGGGCCACGTCACCCTCGGTACGGATCTCCAGCGGAAAGTCGCCGGTCTCCTCCACCCGGTCCATCTTCACCTGGTCGAGTCGGAGGCCCTGCACGGTGAGCACCATCGACCAGCGCACCTTGGCGCACCCGCCGCGCCGGTCCGTCTGGGAGACCACCGCGGAGATCGTCCGCACCTGCTCACCGGCGGTGAACCGGCCCGGCAGGCCGCTCATCTCGGTGGTGAAGGCCGCCTGTGCCGGGGCGGCCGCCGCCAGCTCCACCCCGCTCAGACAGGCCAGCACCACCCCTGCCCGCAGCGCGTACCGCCACACCGTCACCACCGCCGTCCTCCGTTCGGTCGCCTCCACCTGGCAACGCTAGAAGCGGGACGACGGCCGGACCAGACGGGTGTGTTCGCACCGGACGGCAAGGAGGGGGTGGGTTTTCACCGACAGTGGTGAACCGGTCACCACTCCCCCGCGACACGCCGGCAGTCGGGCCGCTGGGAGAATCACGCGGTGTCCGAGCTCTCCAGCACCTTCGTCCGGCTGCACGCGCGGCTGGCCCCGGTCCCCTTCGTGCCCGAGGTGCTGTTGCACCAGGCGGATGAGCCGATCGGGCTGTGGGAGCTGACCGAGGGCGAGTTCTCCAGTGACCGGCCGCCGCCGTTCTGGGCGTTCGCGTGGGCCGGCGGGCAGGCCCTCGCCCGCTACCTGACCGACCATCCGGAGCTGGTCGCCGGCCGCCGGGTGCTCGACCTCGCCTCCGGCTCCGGCCTGGTGGCCATCGCCGCCGCCCGCGCGGGCGCGGCGTCGGTGCGCGCGGTGGAGGTGGACGAGCTGGCGGTGGCGGCGGTCGCCCTCAACGCCGAGGCCAACGGGGTACGCGTCGACGCCGAGTTCGGCGACATCCTCGACGGCGACGCCGGGGACGCCGAGGTGGTGCTCGCCGGTGACGTCTTCTACAGCGAGGCGATGGCCCGTCGGGTGCTGCGGTTCCTGCTGCGCGCCGCGCGGGCCGGCGCGCCGGCGCTGGTCGGTGACCCCGGCCGGGCGTTCCTGCCCCGGGACCGGTTCGACGAGCTGGCCGCGTACGACGTGCCGGTGCCGGAGGCGTTGGAGAGCGTGCGGGTGAAGCGCACCACCGTCTGGCGGCTGCGGACCGGGCTGCCGGGAGCCTCCGGCTAGCGTGTCCGGGTGCTGTTCCGCAGCTGGGCGCAGGTGGCCGACGCCGCATGGCCGGACGTGGCCCGGGTGCCGGACCACGTCGGCGGCACCCACCTGGTCGTGACCCGGCACGCGCTGGTCCGCCAGGTCCTCGCCGACCCGGTCACCTACCGGCCGGACAACGCCCTGGACGCGGTGACGCCGATGCCGGTGACCGCGCTGCGGGTGCTCGCCGGGCACCGGTTCCGGCTGCCGCCGACCCTGGCGAACAACTCGGGCGTCAGCCACCCGCAGATCCGGGCGATCGTCGCGGCGGCGTTGCATCCCACCCGGGTCGCCGCGCAGCGGCAGTGGCTGACCACGCTGGTCCGGGACCGGGTCGCCCGGATCGGCGCCGCGCTCGACGCCGGCGCGCCGGTCGACCTGTACGCGGACCTGGCCGCCGACCTGCCGCTGCTGGTGCTGGCCCGGCTGGTCGAGTTGCCGGACGCGCCGGTGGCGGCGGTCAAGGAGTTCGCCCGCGCCGCGCTGGAGTTGTTCTGGGCACCGCTGGACGCCGACCGGCAGGTGGCGCTCGCCGAAGAGGTGGGCCGGTTCCACCACGTACTGCGGGACTTCGCGGCCGTCGGTGGCGGTTTGGCCGCCGAGCTGCGCGCGGCCGGGCACCCGCCGGACGTGGTGGTCGGCGCGCTGTTCTTCCTGTTGGTCGCCGGGCAGGAGACCACCTCGCAGTTCCTCACCCTGCTGCTGCACCGGCTGGCCGGCGAGCCCGCGGTACGGGCCGGGCTGCGCACCGGTGCGGTGGCGGTGGCCGACGTGGTGGAGGAGGGCCTGCGGCTGGAACCACCGATCGTCACCTGGCGACGGGTGGCCGCTACGGAGAGCACGCTGGGCGCGACGGTGGTGCCGGCGGGCAGCAGCCTGGTGTTGTGGCTGGGCCGCGCCGGTCGGGACCCGGCGGTGGTGGAGTCGCCCGACGAATTCCGTCCGGGCCAGCGGGGGTCACGCCGGCACCTGGCGTTCGGGGCGGGCGCGCACCGCTGCGTCGGGGACGTGCTGGCGCGGATGGAGGCGGCGGTGGTGGTGGCCGAGGCGGCGCCGCTGCTGGACGGGGTGACGGTGCTGCGTCCGCCCTGGTGCCCGGACAATCTCACCTTCCGGATGCCGGACGCGTTCGTGGTCCGCCGCCGCGGCACTGTCACCGGGCTGACCGGATCCTGACACCAGCTCGGTATGTTTCCGGGCGTGTCAGCCACCCCCACCCGTCGGATCCCTGCTGTCGTAACCCTTCTGGCCCTGCTGGCGTTGACCGGCTGCGCGGTCGGCCCCGGCCACCCGGCCCACGCCCGGCAGGTCACCGCCGCCGAGGCGACAGCGTCCGCGTCCGCCGCGACCCCGTCGGTGTCGCCGTCGGTGACGGCGAAACCCGCGTTCAAGAGCCTGGCCTGGTACGTGTCCCAGGTGCCGACCTTTCCCGAGGCGCCGCTGCCGCAGCCGGTGCCGCTGCCGGCGACCGGTTCGGCCCCGTTCTGGCACCGTCTGCCGACCGACCAGAAGGTCGCCTTCATCACCATCGACGACGGTGGGTTGGCCCGCCCGCCCGAGGTGATCGACTTCATCTGGGAGGCGCGCATCCCGGTCACCATGTTCCTCAACTCACCGGCGGCGGCCGAGCACACCGACTACTTCCGGCAGATCGAGGCGGTGGGCGGGGTGGTGGAGAACCACACCATCGCGCACAACTCGCTGGCCGGCCGGTCGTACGACTACCAGCGGCAGGAGATCTGCGGTGCCGCCGACCGGCTGGAGGGGCTGTTCGGCAAGCGGCCCACCCTGTTCCGGCCACCGTTCGGCGAGCATGACAGCACCACGCTGAAGGCCGCGCACGACTGCGGCGCGAAGGCCGTCTTCCACTGGACCGAGACCGTCCACGAGGGAAAGGTGCGCTACCAGACCCCGGAGAAGGTGGTCCAACCCGGCGACGTGCTGCTGATGCACTTCCGGCCGGCGCTGATGGACGACCTGCTCGCGGCGTTGAAGGCGATCCACCGGGCCGGGCTCACCCCGGCGCTGTTGGAGCAGTACGTACGGTGATCAGCCCGCCGACGACCTGACGAAAGTCGGGGGTGGGTGGTGCCGTTCGGGCGCGGTGCGGCGGCAGCCCGCTCGCCTAGCGTCAGCGCATGATCACATTACGTGGGTTGACGAAACGGTTCGGGTCGACGGTCGCTGTCGACGCGCTGACCGTCGACATCGCGCCCGGCCGGGTCACCGGCTTCCTCGGCCCCAACGGCGCCGGCAAGTCCACCACCATGCGGATGGTCCTCGGGCTGGACCGTCCCACCGCCGGGCAGGCGCTGGTCGGCGGGCGCGCGTACCGGGAGTTGCGCCGGCCGCTGCACGAGGTGGGCGCGCTGCTCGACGCCCGGGCCATCCACCCGGCCCGGTCCGGCCGGGCGCACCTGCGGGCCATGGCGCACAGCAACGGCATCCCGATCCGCCGGGTCGACGAGGTGTTGGACACCGTCGGGCTGGACGGACGGGCCGCCGGCAAGCCGGGTCGGACGCTCTCCCTCGGCATGGGCCAACGGCTCGGCATCGCCGGCGCGCTGCTCGGCGACCCGCCGGTGCCCGGTCGGACCGCCGTCCGGGAGGAGCGCGGCCAGGTGGTCGACGCCGGCGCGTTGGACGCCCTCGACGGGGACGCCACCGCCGAACAC
>NZ_JAGPXZ010000283.1:0-7155 GCF_018070305.1 Micromonospora sp. M51
GAGTTCGACGGTGCCGACTGGGCGAGCAGACTTCGCCTGGTCTCCCTGCCCGCCTGTGCGCTCGGCAGCCCGGAGCGCCCGGAGTGCGCCGGCACAGTTCTGCCGACTCGCAACGACCTCGCCGCGCGGACAGCGACGGCCGCCGTGCCGGTCGAGCCTCGGCTGACCGAGAAGGGCGGCCTCGACCTGGCCGCGCAGGGAAGTCTGTTCGCCCTGACCGCAGGTCCCTCCGGTGCGGCCGGCGACTACGGTGCCACGAGTCTGTCCCCGTCGGCGACCTGGTCGGCAGGTAGCAGTTCCGGTGACTTCACCTGGTCGTACCCGATGCGCAACCCCCCGGGCCTGAACGGCCCGACGCCGGAGATGAAGCTGTCCTACTCCGCGCAGAGCGTCGACGGCCGGCACGCCGCCTCCAACAACCAGCCGTCCTGGGTGGGCGAGGGGTTCGAGTTCGTCCCCGGTGACTTCATCGAACGGCGCTACCGTTCCTGCGGTCAGGACATGGACGGCGACAGCAACAACAACGCCACCAAGACCGGTGACCTGTGCTGGGAGACCAACAACGCGACGCTGTCGTTGGGCGGCTCCGGCGGTGAGCTGATCTACAACGCCACCGACGGGTACTGGCACCCGCGCCGCGACGACGGCACCCGGGCCGAGCGCATCGTCGGTGGAACGTCGTACGGCAACGGTGACAACGACGGTGAGTACTGGAAGGTCACCACCACCAACGGCACCCAGTACTGGTTCGGTCGGCACAAGCTGGCCGGCTGGACCAGCGACAAGGCGGTGACCAACTCCACCTGGACGGTCCCGGTCTTCGGTAACGACCCCAACGAGCCCTGCCGGGGCTCCAGCTTCGCCGCCTCGGACTGCATGCAGGCGTGGCGGTGGAACCTCGACTACGTCGTCGATCCGCACGGCAACAGCATGTCGCTCTGGTACGCGAAGGAGTCCAACGGCTACGCCCGCAACAACAGCGCTGACGACGTCGCCTCCTACACCCGGGGCGGCTACCTGACCCGGATCGAGTACGGCACCGACAACCGCACCGAGGTCGGCGGTGTCCGCACCGATTCGCTCTACCGTGGCGTGGCCGCGCCGATGCGGGTGGAGTTCACCACGGCGGACCGCTGCCTGAACGACTGCTCCCAGCACGACGCCGCCCACTGGCCCGACACTCCCTGGGACCAGGAGTGCACCGGCGACTCCTGCCTGATCGGCGCGCCCACCTTCTGGTCGAAGAAGCGACTGTCGGCGGTGACCACCCAGGTCCGCGATGGCAGCGCCTACCGCAACGTGGAGCGATGGACGCTCACCCACACCTTCCCGGACCCCGGTGACGGCACCAGGGCGGGCCTGTTCCTGAAGAAGATCTCCCATCAGGGACTGGTCGGCACCACCACCTCAATACCGGACATCGAATTCACCGAGACGCAGCTCAGCAACCGGGTGGACACCATCGACCACTCGGCCGCGATGAACTGGATGCGTCTCGCGGCGATCCGCAGTGAGAGCGGTGGCACTGTGAACGTCACGTACTCCGATCCGGACTGCGTCATCGGATCCCGGATGCCCAGTGCCGCGCACAACAACACGTTGCGCTGCTACCCGGTCCGCTGGACACCGGAGGGGTACCCCAACCCGGTCACCGACTGGTTCCACAAGTACGTGGTGACCACCATCTACGAGATCGACCACACCGGTGGCGTACCACCGAACGGCAGCCCGCGAACCGCCTACAAGTACAGCTACCTCGGCGATCCGGCGTGGCACTACGCCGATGACGACGGACTGATCGGGAAGAAGGACAAGACCTGGTCGGTGTGGCGGGGCTACGAGAAGGTCGGTGTCACCGTCGGTGACCCGGGCGAGCAGACCTACGTCGAGACGAAGTACTTCCGCGGCATGCACGGCGACAAGCAGCCGTCCGGGACCCGCAACGTGCCGGTGACCGGAACAGGCGTGCCGACGGTGAACGACGAGGACGCCTACGCCGGCATGGAGCGGGAGAAGACCACGCACGACGGCCCCGGCGGCCCGGTGATCTCCCGGGAGGTCAGCGAGCCGTGGCAGTCCGCCGCCACCGCCTCCCGAACCATCAACGGCGACCTTGTCGAGGCGCGATTCGTCGACGTCTCCGGGAAGCACAACCGGGTGACCCTGGACGCCGGACGCGGCGAGCGGGTCACCTCGCAGTACACCACCTTCGACGGCGACGGCCTGCCCACCCGGGTGGACGACCGGGGTGACACCGCCAAGACCGGCGACGAGCAGTGTGTGAAGACCGAGTACGCGAACAACACCACGAACTGGCTGATCGGTCAGCCGCACACCCGGTCCACCTACGCGGTCAGCTGCGCCGACGCCACCAACCCGACCACCCTCACCGCGGACAAGGTCATCTCGGTTGATCGGATCTCGTACGACGGCAACGCCCACGGAGTCGCGCCGACGCGGGGTGAGGTCAGCCGGAACGAGGAGATGTCGGCCTGGACCGCTGGCGTCCCGTCATTCGTGACGGTGTCCCGGGCGGCGTTCGACGCGTACGGCCGGGTCACCGAGACCTGGGACGCGATGGACTTCCGGTCCACCACCACCTACACCCCGGCGAGCGGTGGTCCGCTGACCAAGACGGTGGTGACCAACCCGCTCAGTCACACCACGACCAGCGAACAGGAGCCGGGGTGGGGGCTGGCCACCAGAATCACCGACGCGAACGGCAAGGTGACCCAACTCGCTTACGACGGACTCGGTCGTCTCACCGGCGTCTGGAAGCCGGGCCGGGACAAGGCGACGCAGTCGGCGAACACCAGCTACGAGTACCTGATCCGGGCCGATGCCCCGTCCGTGATCACGACCCGTGCGCTCAACCCCGCCGGTAACCAGGTCACCGCCTACGAGCTGTACGACGGGCTGTTGCGCAAACGACAGACCCAGGCGGCCTCGCCGTCTGGGGGGCGGCTGCTGACCGACACGTTCTACGACACCGCCGGCAGGGAGGCGACGTCGTACAGCGCCTACCACGCGTCGGGCACACCGGGCACCACCCTGGTCACCGCCACCGAGAAGGCGTTCGTGCCGAGTCAGATGCGCACCGAGTACGACGGCGCCGGCCGACCTACCGCATCGATCTTCCAGCCGTACGGTGTCGAGCGCTACCGCACCCGCACCTACTACGCCGGTGACCGCGTCGACGTCACCCCGCCGTCCGGCGGGACGGTCACCTCCAAGGTCGGCGACGCGTTGGGCCGCACCGTGGAGCTGCGGCAGTTCCACGGCGCCACGCCCACCGGCAGTTACGAGTCGACGTGGTACCGGTACGACGCCAAGGGTCAGTTGGACCGGGTGACCGACCCGGCCGGCAACCACTGGACGTTCGGGTACGACGCACGCGGTCGCCAGGTGAGTCGGAACGACCCGGACAAGGGCTCGACGACCATGACCTACGACAACGCCGACCGGGTCACCTCCAGCACCGACGCCCGCAGCAAGAAGCTCGTGCACGTCTACGACCCGCTGGGTCGTAAGCGGGCCACCTACGAGAACCAGGTCGGTGGGCCGCAGCGGGCGGCGTGGGTCTACGACACCCTCGCCAAGGGGCAGCTCTCCCAGAGCACGCGGATGGTCGGTTCCGCGCCGTACCAGGTGAAGATCACCGGTTACACGGACGCGTACCAACCCACCGGAACGCAAGTGATCATCCCCAGTTCGGAGACGGGGCTCGACGGCACCTACAACTTCGCCTACACCTACAACGTGGACGGCAGCGTCGCGTCCTCGGCCTACCCGCAGACCGGCGACCTTCCAATCGAGACGGTGTTCAACCACTACGACCCGGTCAACGGTCTGCCGAAGCAGATGACCACGCTCTACGGCGCGCAACCGCAGTCCAGCTACGTGGCGGACACGGACTACAACGCTCTCGGCAAGGTCGACCAGTACGAGATGTACACCGGCCTCTACTCGGAGACCGGGTCGCGGTTCTTCCGTTCCTTCTCCTACGAACTCGAGACCGGCCGGCTGACCGGTAGTCGCACTGATCGGGACTCGGTCGCGCCGCACACCATCACCGACGTCCGTTACAGCTACGACGAGGTCGGCAACATCAAGAAGATGTCCGACCTCGCCGCGGTCGGCGGGGCGGACAACCAGTGCTTCAGCCACGACTTCCGGGGGCAGTTGACTGAGGCGTGGACCCCGTCGAACGGCGACTGCGACGCGGCACCGACAGTGGCCACGCTGGGTGGCCCGGCGAAGTACTGGCTGAAGTGGGACATCGACCCGGCGGGGCGTCGCATGACGGAGATCGACCGTGCCGCGCCCTCCGGTGAGCGGACGACCAGCTACACGTACGGGTATCCGGCGGGCGGATCGTCGCTGCCGCACGCGCTGAACGGCACCAGCACCACTGTCAACGGTGTCGTCACCGAGACGGCCGCGTACACGTACGACGAGGCGGGCAACACCCTGACGCGGCCGACGCCGACCGCGGGAACGCAGACCCTGACCTGGGACCCGGAGGGGATGCTCGCCACCAGCACCGACAGCACCGGAACCACCAGCTACGTCTACGACGCGGACGGCAACAGACTGATCCGCAAGGACCCGACCGGCAAGACGTTGTACCTCGCCGGCCAGGAGTTGCGGTACCGGAACTCCGACCAGAGCAAGACCTGCACCCGCTACTACACCTTCGCCGGCCAGGCGGTCGCCTCACGTACCACTGCCGGCCTGGTGTGGCTGGCGAGCGACCACCAGGGCACCGCCCAGGTCTCGGTGCGAGAGAGCGACCAGCAGGTCACCGTACGCCGGCAGACCCCCTACGGCACTCCGCGCGGCGGCCAACCGGCCTGGCCGAACAGCAAGGGTTTCGTGGGTGGGACGGTCGACAACACCGGCCTCGTCCACCTGGGCGCGCGCGAGTACGACCCGGTGATCGGCCGCTTCGTCAGCATCGACCCGGTGTTCAACGAGGACGCTCCGGAGCAGATGAACGGCTACGCCTATTCGGGCAACAGCCCCATCACCCACTCCGACCCGAGCGGACGGGAGCCCGGCGGCAGTTGGATGTACGTCGGCAGTGACCGGTGGACCAGCACCAAGGGTGGCTACCGCTACCACTTCCGTGCCGACTACTACCTGTTCTGCCGATATGGCGGGTCGCAGTGCCTGGGCGGGGTCGGCGGCACGGCGTACTGGATCCCGATGCAGTACGCCGGCCTGCCCGGCGTATGGCTGGTGGCCCGCGTGGTGGTGCACGTCTGGCGAGTGGCGCTCAACTTCTCCGGACCGGTGGCTGGCCCGGCCAGCAGCCCGAAACCCCGGGTGCAGATCCCGACGACGCCGGCCTGCCCGACAGTGCCGGTGCCGGCGAAGCCCGAGGGTGAGCTGGACGGCCCGACGTGCAAGTTCCGCGACTTCAAGTGCCTGTTCAGCGGCGGTGAGGGCGCCAAGAAGTGGTGGCGCGGTAACCGCGACTGGGTCACCGGCACCGTCGGAACGCTCGGCGTGGGTATCTGCATCGTCGCCACCGCCGGGGTCTGCGCGGTCGCCGGTGCCGTCGGCCTCGGGGTCGCCCTCGGCGGCCGGATGCTCGACGTCCAGTCCTCGAAGAGCGGTTGGACCCAGGACAACGTCGAACGGATGTTCACCGGTATGGCGATCGACTATGCCTCGTCCAAGATCCCAGGCGTGCGGCTGTTCAAGACAACCCGTTCCGGGGCGACAGTCCATGCTCCACGCAGCGCCCGCAACCCGACCCAGGACTACAGCCTGACCTGGCGGCAGCAGTTCAAACCGGGCGGCACCTGGGACGGCGGAGCGATGCTGGCGGGCGGAGGCCGCACTGCCGGACAACTCGGTTGGTGGGGGGTGTCGGCACCCGGCGGCATCGCACCCTGGCAACAGGACATTCCGTTCACCGATCCGCTGAAATGGTGAACCGCGGTCAGTAGCTGGCAACCGGTCGGGGTCGTGGCGGCCCCGACCGGGCTATCGTGAGTCCCTCGATGGGGAGGCGTGGATGGGAAAGCAGCGGGTCGGCGTTGGCGCGCGCGGCAGCGGCGCCGGGCGCGTCCGATTCAAGGTCGGCCTGATGGCCGCCGCCTTCTTGCTGGCAGGCGTCGCCCTGCTCGGCGGTTCGCTCGGTTATCGGTGGCACGTCTCGGCCGAGGCTGACCGGTTGCAGAGCGATGGCGTGCCGATCACTGCCACCATCTCTGACCGCTCCGGTGGCGGCGGCCGAGGCAGCGGCATCGACCGCATCGAGATCAACTATCTGTTCGACGGGGTGCAGTACGAGAAGTGGATCCCGTGCGCCGGTCTGACGGGTTGTCACAGCACGCCGGGGCCGCAGGTGACGATCCGGGTCGACCCCGCCGATCCGGAACTGTTCGTGGCCGAGAACGGCCACACGAACGGTTCGCTGTCGTTCCTGATGTCGTGGACGCTGATCCCGATCGGCGCGGTGCTGACCATCATCGGCGCCGGTCTGCTGTTCGTGGTGGTGAAGGACAAGGACAGCTGGGCCTGAGCCAGGTTCGGGGATCGCCGAGAGAGGACACACCAATGGCGCGAAAGACCAGGCAGGGCGGCTGGCGACCGCCAGCCGCCCGCAACCCCGCGGCGTTCGCCGTGTCTGTCGGCGGGGCGGTGCTGATCCTGGTGGGTCTGCTGACCGACGCGATCGCCCTGGCCGTCATCGGCGCTGCCCTGGCGGTGGCGGGGTGGCTGATCGCCCGGCGCGCCCGCTGACCGACGGTGCGTCAGTCGCCGACCGTCTGCGTCAGCTGGGGACCGTCTCCGGGGTGCGCTTCACCGGTCGGGCCAGCCACCCGCTGACCCGGCGCTCGGCGTAGAACGAGACGAACGGCACGGTGCCGGCCAGCATCACCAGGAGCATCCGCTTCAACGGCCAGTCGGCCCGCCGGCTCAGGTCGAACGCGGCCACCAGGTAGATCATGTAGAGGAAGCCGTGCGCCGGCCCCACCGTCTCCACGACGACCGGGTTGTCGAACGCGTACTTCAGCGGCATGCCGATCACGACCAGCAGGATCAGCACCACGCCCACGATCCAGGCGATCACGCGGTACCGGGTAAGGGCAGCGCCCACCTTTGTCCGTCCTTCCGAGCCCGGCTCAGCCGGGATAGTCA
>NZ_JAGPXZ010000284.1:0-7135 GCF_018070305.1 Micromonospora sp. M51
CTCTTGCCGGCCACACCGGCGAGCAGCAGCAGGCCCGCGGCGGTCAACGTCGCGCCGGAGTGGTCGTGGGCGAGCACGTCGGCGATCCGGAAGCTGCCCGTCGACACACCCAGCAGCGCGATGCCGAGCAGGAACCCGACGTCACCCACCCGGGTCACCAGGAACGCCTTCATGGCGGCGGCGGGCGCGCCGGCCAGTCGACGGTCGTGGGCGATGAGCAGGTACGAGCAGAGGCCCATCACCTCCCAGCCGACCAACAACATGATCAGGTCGCCGGCGACCACCACCAGCAACATGGCACCGGTGAAGAGGCTGATCTGGGCGGCGTAGGGCGGATAGCGGTGATCGACGTCGACATCGTCGTGCGGGCCGCGCCGCAGGTAGCCGATCGAGTAGACCTGCACGGCCAGGGCGACAGCGGTGACCGCCACCGCGACCAGCGCGACGGCGCCGTCCAGCCGTACGCCGAGAGTCACCGCCAGCCCGCCGAAGTCGACCCAGGTGGCCGACGTCTCCGTCGGCCGGTCGACGGTGAGCAGCAGCGCGACGGCCAGCGCCAACGCGCCGGCCGCACCGGTCACGCCGAGCGTCACGGCCGCCGCCCGGGCCCGGTCGCCCCCGGTCGCGTTCTCGCGCCGGGAGGCGGCGGGGAGCAACAGGCCGAGCAGCCCGGCGACCAGCGGTACGGCGGGCAGCAGCGCCCCGAGCAGCCCGCTCACCGGCCCGCCTCCGAATCCAGGACGGCCGGCTCGCGCCCGCCGACCGCCGGCGACGGCTCGGTCAACGGCACGTCATCCACGGCGACGGTCGCGCGTAGCCGGTAGAGCTGAAGGACGATCGCCAGCCCCACCCCGATCTCCGCGGCGGCGAGGACGATGACGAACAGGGCGAAGACCTGCCCCGAGTGCGGGAGCACGGCGCGGGCGGTGGTGTCCGCGGTGACCAGGATCAGGTTGACCGCGTTGAGCATCAACTCGACGGACATCAGCACCAGCACCGCGTTGCGGCGACGCAGCACGCCGTACACGCCGAGGCCGAACAGCAGCGCGGCGGTGACGTACGGGATGACCGGCCTCACCGGCGCCCCCCGGGCTCGCTGTCGACCAGGTCGGCTGCCCGGCCGTCGCCGGGCGGGCCGGCGCGGCCGATGTCCGGCCGGGACAGCACGATCGCGCCCACCAGGGCGGAGAGCAGCAGCACCGAGAGCACCTCGAACGGCAACACCCAGGACTGGAAGATCTGCTCACCCAGCCGCTCGGCGGTGCCGGCGGGCGGCAGCGTGACGGTGCTCCAGCGGTACGCGTCGACCAGCAGGACGGTCAGCCCCAGCCCGGCGCCGCCACCGATCAGCGCGGCCGGCCAGCCGGGCCGGTCCAGGTCGTCGGAGGCGCCGATCGGAGCCCGGGTCAGCATCACCGCGAACAGCAGCAGGACCACCACCGCGCCCACATAGATCAGCACCTGCACCCAGGCCACCAACTCGGCGCTGAGCACCAGGAAGTCACCGGCCAACGCGCCCAGGCACACCACCAGGTAGAGCCCGGCCCGGACGAGGTGTTTCGTGGTCACCACCAGCACGCCGGCGCCGACCGCCACCGCACCGAGGGCGAGCAGCAGCACATCCGCGCCGGTCACCGGGCCGCCCCTGCAGCTCGGGTGGTCACGACGCCGGGTCCTGGTCGGCGTCGGGGCGTACCGCTGGCGGAGCGGGACGTGCGGCGGCGGCCTTGCGCGCGGCGGAGGTCTCCTCCTTGGCCGGCTCGCCGTTCGGGTCGTGCGCGGGCGGCGGCGGAACGGTGGCCATCCACTGACCGAGGTGGTCCTTGTCGTGCAGCAGGTCCTTGATGTCGTACTCGGCGTACTCGAACTCCGGCGACCAGTAGAGCGCGTCGAACGGGCAGACCTCGATGCAGATGCCGCAGTACATGCAGAGCGAGAAGTCGATGTCGAACTTGTCGAGCACGTTGCGCTGGCGGGGGCGGGCGGCGCCGGGCACCGCCACCTCCTCCTTGTGCGAGTCGATGTAGATGCACCAGTCCGGACACTCGCGGGCGCAGAGCATGCAGACCGTGCAGTTCTCCTCGGACAACGCGATCACACCGCGCGAGCGCGGCGGCAGGTCGGGAGCGGTGTCCGGGTACTGCTGGGTGGTCGAACGGCTGGTCATCGTCTTGAGGGTGACCGCCAGCCCCTTCACCAGGCCCGCGCCGGGAAGGCCGCGTTCGCTGGTGTCACCACGCTCGCTGGGGTCGCTCATGTCGACCATCCTGCCCTGTGGCCCCGGCGCGCGCGACCACCACCCACAGGTCCACGAACGGAGGGCTCACCCGAGGAGCACGGTCAGCTGCGGATCAACCGGATCACGCCCCGGGTCCGCCGACGGCTGCCGGTGGGAGCATCTCGACACCGAGTTGTTGCAGCAGTTGGAACAGCTCGTTGCAGCTCCACACCTCGACGATCCGGCCCGCCGGGTCGAAGCGCAGGAACGTCGCCCCCGAGTAGCTGACCACCTGCCCGGTCGGCGGCACCGGCCCGAACTGCCCGACGTGGGTGCCGGCGGCCCGCCAGTGCACGGCCACCCGCTCACCGGCCGCGACCACGTCGACGATCTTGTAGCGCAGGTCGGGGAAGGCCGCGCGGCGCTCGCGATGCCAGGCCAACGTCGCCTCCGGGCCGGTGCCGCCCAGCCCCGGGCATTCCTCGGCCACCAACTCGTACGCCGACTCCTCTCGGCGGGCGTTCCACACATCGGTGATGAACCGCCGGGCCGCCGCCTCCACATCCGTCATGCCGGCGAGGGTATCCGGGCTCACCGCGTCGATCGGTCGGAGATCGGTAAGGATGGGGTGCAGGGCAGCAACACGACCGGGAGGCTGACGTGGGCGAGGAAAAAGGCGGCAAGTACGTCGAGCCGGGCGGCGAATTCACCCGCGACCAGCGGTACATCGCCACCCGGATCACCGAGGACGGGCGCGACGGATACCCGGTCGAGCCGGGCCGGTACCGGCTGGCGGTCAGCCGGGCCTGCCCGTGGGCCAACCGGCTGATCATCGTGCGGCGGTTGCTCGGCCTGGAGGACGCCATCTCGATGGCGGTCGCCGGCCCGACCCACGACGCCCGGAGCTGGACCTTCGACCTCGACCCGGACGGGCGGGACCCGGTGCTCGGCATCGAGCGCATCCAGGAGGCGTACTTCAAGCGCTTCCCCGGCTACGAGCGCGGCATCACCGTGCCGGCGATCGTGGACGTGCCGACCGGGCAGGTGGTGACCAACGACTACGCACAGATGAGCCTGGACCTGTCCACGCAGTGGGGGGCGTACCACCGCGAGGGTGCCCCGCAGCTCTACCCCGAGCACCTGCGGGAGCAGATCGACGAGGTCAACGCCGTGGTGTTCCGGGACGTCAACAACGGCGTCTACCGGTGCGGGTTCGCCGGCAGCCAGGAGGCGTACGACAAGGCGTACCACCAGCTCTTCGACCGGCTGGACTGGCTCACCGAGCGGTTGACCGACCAGCGTTACCTGGTCGGCGACACCATCACCGAAGCCGACGTGCGGCTGTTCACCACGCTGGTCCGCTTCGACCCGGTCTATTACGGCCACTTCAAGTGCAACCGGCAGAAGCTGAGTGAGATGCCGGTGCTGTGGGCGTACGCCCGGGACCTGTTCCAGACCCCCGGGTTCGGCGACACGATCGACTTCGACCACATCAAGCGGCACTACTACGAGGTGCACCGCGACATCAACCCGACCGGCATCGTTCCGCTCGGCCCCGACCTGTCGAACTGGCTCACCCCGCACGGCCGGGAAACGCTCGGTGGCCGCCCCTTCGGCGACGGCACCCCGCCACCACCCCCGGCCGAGCCGGTGGACCCCGCGCACACCCCGCTGCGCTGAGCGGCCCACCTCTCACCGGCTCGTCGCTCGTCGCCCCGGCTCGTCGTCAAGATCCGCGCAACATCAGGGATGTTGGTGTCTCCCGCCTGCCGGAGGCAGCAACATCGGGGAA
This sequence comes from Micromonospora sp. M51, assembly GCF_018070305.1. Lineage (NCBI taxonomy): Bacteria > Bacillati > Actinomycetota > Actinomycetes > Micromonosporales > Micromonosporaceae > Micromonospora > Micromonospora sp. M51. The sequence goes on from NZ_JAGPXZ010000284.1 coordinate 4,011, forward strand.
GTTGCGCGGATCTTCGGCCAGCCCGTCGGTCTTGGTTGGTGATCATGGGTTGGCGGGTGTTCGATCTCGCTCGGCCGGTCAACCTCATGATCACCCTCAGGTTGGGGGTGGGCGCGGGCGCGTGGGGGGTCTACTACCGGGGGTAGGATTGATTCGTGACTCGGTTGGGCGATCTTGAGCGTGCGGTGATGGATGTGCTGTGGGACGTGGTCCCGGGCACGTCGGACGGGGTGACCGTGCGCGAGGTGGCCGACGCGCTCGACGGCCGTGAGCTGGCGTACACCACTGTGATGACGGTGCTGGACCGGCTCGCCGGCAAGGGCATGGTGCAGCGGGAGCGGGAGGGACGGGCCTGGCGGTACCGGCCGGCCGCCAGCCGCGAGGCACACATCGCCCAGCTCATGCTCGACGCCCTCGACCTGGGTGGCAGCCGGGACGCCGCGCTGGTGCGGTTCGCCCGCTCGGTGACCGGCACCGAGGCCGAGGTGCTGCGGGCCGCCCTGGGCAGCGAGGCCGGCCTGACCGGGCCGGGTGCCACCGGTGGTGACAAGGGCGGCGCCGACGCGCTGACCGACCGCGTGGACGGGCCGGCGGGCCGACGCCCCGCCGGCGAGGCAGCGGAGCGGTAGGGCGCACGCCATGGCGTACGCCGTGCACTTCGCCGCCACGATGCTGGCCTGCTATCTGACCGCCCAGGTGCTGTCCCGTTCGACCTGGACGTGGCGCAGCCCTCGGGTGGCGATCGTCTGCTGGCAGGCCGTCGGGCTGGCGCTGGGCCTCTCGGCGATGGGCCTGCCGATGGCGCTCGGGTTGAGCGCGTACGACCGACCGACCGGTTCCGCACTGCTCGCCCTGGCCGACGACCTCGCCCACGGCGCCCTACCGATCGGGATGGGCACCTTCGAGCTGGCCGGCGTCGGTGTGGGCTTTGGCATCGGGGCGGTGCTGGTCACGACGACGGTGCGCAGCATCCACGGCACCGTACGCGCCCAGCGCCGCCACCGGGACCTGCTCTCCCTGGTCGCCCGCAACGACCCGGCCGCGCCGGGCGCACTGGTGTTGGATCATCCGAGCGCTGCCGCGTACTGCCTGCCGGGGGTGAAGCCGCAGGTGGTGGTCAGCGCCGGCACGCTGAGCCTGTTGGACCGGGCCGAGTTGGCCGCGGTGCTCAGCCACGAGCGGGCGCACGCCAACGAGCGGCACGACCTGGTGCTGCTGCCGTTCACCGCGCTGTGCCGGGCGCTGCCGTGGTTCGGCTGGGTGCGCGACGCGCACGAGCGGGTCGCCCTGCTGGTCGAGATGCGCGCCGACGACAAGGCCCGCGAGCTGCACGCCGAGGCCCCGCTGGCGGGGGCGCTGCGCCAGTTCGCCGCCGCCGGGCACCGGATCACCCCGGCCGGCGCGCTGGGCGTTGGCGACCGGGATCTCGACGTACGGATGCAGCGTCTGCTGGTCAGTGACCGGCCGCCCCGGGTGCTCGGTGCCACCGCCCTCGCGGTCGCCACCATGCTGGTCGCCCTCCCGGTAACCCTCTTCCTGTCCTGAGCTGACCCCGGCGCCCTTCACCCGCCGCGCTCTCAGGCCCCCGCGCGCCGCGCCGGGCCCCCACGCACCGGAGCCGCCCGGGCCGCGCCCGTAAGCCCGCAGCCGCGCGCTGTCCGGTCAAGATCGCGCTCGATCCAGGATCTAGTGGCATCCCACGGCCACGAGGCCACTACATCCAGGATCGAGCGCGATCTTCCACCGACCCCATAACTACTACGCCTTGTCGTAGACTTGTCTACGACAAGGCGTAGTAGGGCTTACGTGTAGGCAGGCTACGTGTAGGGTGGCTATGACAAGGGAGCCAACAGCTATGGAGGGCTGGTCATGGACACCCTGCTCCTCGCCCGCCTGCAGTTCGCCACCACCACCTCGATCCACTTCCTGTTCGTCGTCGTCACGCTCGGGCTGGTCACCCTGCTGGTCGGCATGCAGACCGCCTGGGTGCTCACCGGCAACCCGATGTGGGAGCGGCTGACGCGTTACTGGGGCCAGCTCTACGTGATCAACTACGTGCTCGGCATCGCCACCGGCCTCGTGATGGAGTTCCAGTTCGGGCTGAACTGGAGCGGCCTGTCGCGCTACGTCGGCAACGTCTTCGGCGCGCCCCTGGCCATCGAGACGCTGGTGGCGTTCTTCCTGGAGTCCACGTTCCTCGGGATGTGGATCTTCGGCTGGCACCGACTCGGCAAGGGCGTGCACCTCGCGTTGCTCTGGGGCGTGGCGATCACCGCGTACGCGTCCGCGTTCTGGATCATGGTGGCCAACTCCTGGCTGCAGAACCCGGTCGGGTACGAGGTCCGCGACGGGATCGCCCACCTCACCGACTTCGGTGCGCTGCTGACCAACCCCAGCCTCGGCATGGCCCTCGGGCACGTGGTCTCGGCGGCGCTGCTGGTCGGCGGGATGCTGATGGCGGCGGTCAGCGCCGGGCACCTGATCCGGCGTACCCCCGACTTCGCGCTCTTCCGCACCTCGCTCCGGATCGGCCTGGTCACCGCGGCACTGGCCATCACGATGGTGCAGGGCTTCGGTTTCGCCCAGTTCGGCCCGGTCGGCTCGGTGCAGCCGACCAAGTTCGGCGGCGACACCCTCGAGAGCCAGGCGCTGATCGCCGAGTGGACCACGCGGTTCGGCCCCGGCGACTACACCCCGCCCACGCTCGCCAGCGTCGGGCTGGGCTTCATGATCTTGATCGGCTTCACACTGGGGTGCGTCTGGCTCCTGCTGCCCCTGCTCTACCGGGACTGGATCATCCGACTGCGCTTTCCGCTCTGGCTGATCCTGCTCGGCCTGCCACTGCCGTTCGTCGCGGTGATCCTCGGCTGGATCTCCCGCGAGGTCGGCCGGCAACCCTGGGTGGCGTACGGGCTGCTCCCCACCGAGCAGGCCGTCTCGCCGGTCAGCGCACCGCTGATGCTCACCTCGCTGATCGGGTTCAGCCTGCTGCTGGGCACTCTCGCCGTCACCAACTGGGTGCTGCTCGCCCGACACGCCAGACGCGGCGCGGCCGACCCGGCGCTCGGACGCCCACCGGCACCGCCCAGCGAGCCCGCCCACCCCGAACCCGCCCTCATCTGAGC
>NZ_JAGPXZ010000285.1:0-7134 GCF_018070305.1 Micromonospora sp. M51
GGTGGTGACCGGGCGGAGTTCCGCACCGCCGCCCACGCCACCCCCTCCGGTACGCGCCTGTTGCCGATCAGCACCGACGCCGGACGGGCCGAGCCTGATCGTCACCGTACCGTCGGCGAAGCCAGGGGGTGTGTCGGTCCGGGCAGCGGAGCCGGACTGACGTGGGGGGTCGGGGCGACGGCCGACGGCGACGGGTTCGCCGGGCCGGGCCGGCGGGTCGGTACTGCGGGTGGCGTGGGGGTGGGGGCCGGCACGGACCGGGTGCTGGTCGGCACGGCGGTCGCGGTCGCGTCGTCGGTCGGCGTGGGTGTCGGGTCCGGCGTCGGGTCCACCGTCAGTGTCGGGGTCGGATCGGGGTCGGCCGAGCCGGTCGGGCCAGGGTCGGTGGGGTCCGGGTCGGGCGGATCGGTGGGATCGGTTGGGTCGGTGGTGGGCTCGGTCGGGTCCGGGTCCGGGTCCGGGTCCGGCGGATCGGTGGAGTCGGTGGGGTCCGGGTCCGGCGGGTCGGTCGGGTCGGGGTCGTGGGGCGGCGGAGCGACGGGCGGGGGTACGGGCGGCGAGGTGCCTCGCGTGGGTTTCGGCGCGACGGGCGGAGCGCTGGTGCGCAGGTCCGGCCCGGGATCGGCGGCGGCGGGTCCGTGCGCTGGAGGTCGTGGGGCGGCGGTCAGCCAGCCGCTGGTCGGGCCGACGCTGGGCGTGCCGAGCGGCGGAGGCGGCGGTTGGCTGGCCATCGGCAGCGGGATCACCACCGGCCCGACGGAAGGGGTCGGGATGAACGGGGTGCTGCTGTCCGGCAGGGCGGTGCTGCCCGGGGTGGCCGAGCCCGCGCTGATCGCGGCGAGGATGGGCATCGACGCGGTGCCGGCCAGCAGCGCGACGGTGAGCAGGTAACCGCGGGTGGGGCCACCGGCGCTGGGGGCACGGTGAACGCCGACCACCCCGCGATAGCCGCCGGCCGACCGGTGCCGACCAAGTGCTGGTGCGCCGGGACCGTCACCTGGCTCGTACACCGCACACTCCTTGTCGTCGGGTCGTCGTCGTCGGGTCGTCGGGTCCTTGGCGGGCGCGGACGGAAACCGTCGGGTCAAACCCGACAATTCACCCGATCGGCGCGATCCTGCGGGAATCAGCCTCGCGCAGTCACCCTCCGTCAGCCAACCTCCACCGCGTGTCGACACGCGGTGCTGGCCGAACGGTGACGATTCATGCCGCAACGCCTGGGAGACGCGGGCCGTCACGATGGCGACAAACGGCGTCAAAGCAGGGTCGGTCGGAATGCGGGGGCAGGCGTACTGTGGGCGCGCTCACCTGCTCTGCGAATATGGAGCACGACGGCAACGCAGCCGTGACCTCCGCGCACCCTCGCGGCAGGCGCGGCCCGGCGCCGGCGCTCCCCGATCCGGGTTCGGCCAGAACCCGGTTCACGCCGTGCGGCAACCCCCACCGGGGCTAGGCGCGGCCGCCAGGAACCGGTCCGGCAGCAGCCGGGCAGGCGCACGAGTTGCGTGGCCGGGTGACCCCCCGGTGCCGACGCAGACACGACAGGGAGAGACCGATGGCAAAGGGCGACCCCGGGGGCACCACCCGCAGCAGGCGGGCCGCACCCCGCTCCAGGAAGGGCACGGCCGGCGACCCCGCGCTGGTGCAGCTACTCACCCCCGACGGCGAGCGGATCGACAGCGCCACCGGGCCGGACGGCACCGAGTACCGCGTCGACTTCACCGACGAGGAGTACCGCGGGCTCTACCGTGACCTGGTGCTGGTCCGGAAGCTGGACGCCGAGGCGACCGCTCTCCAGCGCCAGGGCGAGCTGGGCCTCTGGGCCAGCCTGCTCGGCCAGGAGGCCGCCCAGGTCGGCTCCGGGCGGGCGCTGCGTGCCCAGGACATGGCCTTCCCGACCTACCGGGAGCACGGCGTCCTCTACTGCCGGGGCATCGACCCGATCATGCCGCTCGGCCTGTTCCGCGGCGTCGACCAGGGCGGCTGGGACCCGAACGAGTTCAAGTTCAACATGTACACGATCGTCATCGGCGCGCAGACCCTGCACGCCACCGGCTACGCGATGGGCATCACCATCGACGGCAAGACCGGCACCGACGACGGCGAGGCCGCGATCGCCTACTTCGGCGACGGCGCCACCAGCCAGGGCGACGTGAACGAGGCGTTCGTCTGGGCCAGCGTGTTCAACGCGCCGCTGGTCTTCTTCTGCCAGAACAACCAGTACGCGATCTCCGAGCCGCTGGAGCGGCAGACCCGGGTCCCGCTCTACCAGCGGGCCGCCGGCTTCGGCTTCCCCGGCGTACGGGTGGACGGCAACGACGTGCTGGCCTCGTACGCGGTCACCCGCACCGCGCTGGACAACGCGCGGCTCGGGCAGGGGCCGAGCCTCATCGAGGCGTACACCTACCGGATGGGCGCGCACACCACCTCCGACGACCCGACCCGCTACCGGATCGCCAGCGAGGTCGAGGCATGGCAGGCCAAGGACCCGATCGCCCGGGTCAAGGCCTTCCTGGAGAAGCAGCAGATCGCCGACGCCGGCTTCTTCGCCGAGGTCGACGAGCAGGCCCGCCGCGAGTCGGTGCACCTGCGCGAGCGGGTGCTCGAGATGCCGAACCCGGAGCCGGTGACGATGTTCGATCACGTCTACCCCAACGGGTCTCCGCTGCTCGACGAGCAGCGCGCGCAGTTCAGCCGCTACATGGAGTCGTTCGAGGGGAGCGCCCACTGATGGCCACGGAGACGCTCACCATCGGTAAGGCCCTCAACACGGGTCTGCGCCGCGCCCTGGAGAACGACAGCAAGGTCATCATCATGGGCGAGGACGTCGGCAAGCTCGGCGGCGTCTTCCGGATCACCGACGGGCTCCAGAAGGACTTCGGTGACCAGCGGGTCATCGACACCCCGTTGGCCGAGTCCGGCATCATCGGCACCGCCGTCGGTCTGGCCATCCGCGGCTACCGGCCGGTCTGCGAGATCCAGTTCGACGGCTTCGTCTACCCCGCGTACGACCAGATCGTGTCGCAGGTGGCGAAGATGCACTACCGCTCGGGCGGCAAGCTCAACATCCCGATGGTCATCCGGATCCCGTTCGGTGGCGGCATCGGCGCGGTCGAGCACCACTCCGAGTCGCCGGAGGCGTACTTCGCGCACACCGCCGGCCTGAAGGTGGTGACCTGCGCCAACCCGCAGGACGCGTACGTGATGATCCAGCAGGCCATCGCCTCGGACGACCCGATCGTCTTCCTGGAGCCCAAGCGGCGCTACTGGGAGAAGGGCCAGGTCGACCTGGACGCGCCGCTGTCCGACGCGTACCCCCTGCACTCCGCCCGGGTGGTGCGGCCCGGCACCGACGCCACCGTGCTGGCCTACGGCCCGATGGTGCGGACCTGCCTGGACGCGGCGACCGCCGCCGCCGAGGACGGCCGTGAGCTGGAGGTCATCGACCTGCGCTCGCTCTCGCCGCTGGACCTGCGGGCGGCGTACGAGTCGGTGAAGCGCACCGGTCGTGCGGTAGTGGTGCACGAGGCGCCGTCCAACATCGGCCTCGGCGCCGAGTTGGCCGCGCGGATCACCGAGGAGTGCTTCTACTCCCTGGAGTCGCCGGTGCTGCGGGTGACCGGCTTCGACACCCCCTACCCGGCCGCCCGGGTGGAGGAGGAGTACCTGCCCGACCTCGACCGGGTGCTCGACGCCGTCGACCGCACCTTCGGCTGGTGAGCGGCATGTCCCGGATCAAGACGTTCAACCTGCCCGACCTGGGCGAGGGGTTGACCGAGGGCGAGATCCTGGCCTGGTTGGTCAAGGTCGGCGACACCATCGAGCTGAACCAGCCGATCGTCGAGGTGGAGACCGCGAAGGCGGCGGTGGAGATCCCGGCGAAGTGGGCCGGGCAGGTGCAGGCGATCCACCACCCGGAGGGCAGCACTGTCGAGGTCGGTACGCCGATCATCGCGATCGACACCGACCCGGGGGCCGGCCCGCTGGAGACGCCGTCGACCACTGCCACGCCCAGCGGTGACCTGCCCACCCCGTCGGCGGCTTCGCTGGCGGCGGTGGAGGTGGCACCGGCCGAGGGCATGGTCGAGCCCGGTCTGATCGGCGGTGCGGCCCCTGGTGGTCGCACGGCGGTGCTGGTCGGCTACGGCCCGCGTACCACCGCCGCGAAGCGCCGCCCCCGCAAGGGCGCGGTTCCCGCGCAGGCCGTGGCCGCTCCCGCACCGGCTGCGCCGACTGCACCACCGGTGGTGGCTCCGGCCCGCAACGGGCAGGCCGCGCTGACCGGTGGTGGCGTGCTCGCCAAGCCGCCGGTGCGCAAGCTCGCCAAGGACCTCGGGGTCGACCTCGGCACGTTGACCGGGTCCGGGCCGCTCGGCTCGATCACCCGGGAGGACGTGCAGCGGGCGGCGAACGGTGCGACCACCGTCGTTGCCGAGCCGATCGCGGCGACGACCGCGCCCAGCTTCGGCGCCGACCGGGAGCAGCGCATCCCGGTCAAGGGGGTTCGCAAGCTGACCGCCGAGAACATGTCCCGCTCGGCGTTCACCGCCCCGCACGTGACGGAGTTCCTGACCGTCGACGTGACCCGGGCGATGAAGGCGCTGGACCGGCTGCGCGGCCGGCGGGAGTGGCGCGACGTACGGGTCTCGCCGCTGCTGCTGGTGGCGAAGGCGGTGCTGCTCGCTGTGCAACGGCACCCGATGGTCAACTCGACCTGGGCGGGCGACGAGATCGTGGTCAAGGAGTACGTCAACCTCGGCATCGCGGCAGCCATCGAGCGCGGTCTGATCGTGCCGAACGTCAAGGACGCCGGCCGACTCTCGCTGCGGGAGTTGGCGGACGCGCTGACCGATCTGGTGCAGACGGCGAAGTCCGGCCGTACCTCGCCGGCGGCCATGTCCGGCGGCACCCTGACCATCACCAACGTCGGCGTGTTCGGGGTGGACACCGGCACACCGATCCTGCCGCCGGGTGAGTCCGCGATCCTGGCGTTCGGCGCGGTGCGGGAGATGCCCTGGGTGCACAAGGGCAAGGTCAAGGTTCGCCAGGTCACCACGTTGGGGTTGAGCTTCGATCACCGGATCATCGACGGTGAGCTGGGTTCGAAGTTCCTGCGGGACGTCGGCGACTTCCTCACTGATCCGGAGGCGGCGCTGCTCGCCTGGACCTGATCGTTCGCGTCACCAGCCACGGCCGGTGTGCCACGGGTTAACGCCCGGCACACCGGCCGTGTCCGTTGGGCGACGGAAACGTCGGCCAGGAGCCCCGTTGACCTTTGATTGTTAGGCAGGTGTCTCAGCTCACCTAATAATCGATGGAATTTTACCGGCTTCTGCTGTTGAATAGATGCATCAGGGGCTGACAACCGAATAGCTAGGGGGACCCACCAATGAGCATGATCGAGCGAATCCGCAACCACCGCGACGCCACCCGCCGCGCCCGTGCCATCGAGCACGCGCTGCGCTCGGCGAACTCGCCGGCGGTCCGCGAGGAGATCCTCGTCATCGCCCAGCGTCACATGAGCTGACGCTCCACGACATTCCTCACCTCCTCCAGATCGATGGCCCACCCGGCCCACCGGGTGGGCCATCGGCGTTCAGCCGCCACCCACCACCGGGATTCCGCCCTGCCGCAGCGCCCGGTACGGTGGGCTTCGGTCGCCGCCCGCCGACCCGGCAGAGGCCGAGCCGACAGAAGCTGCTCGACACCAACCGGCCACGGTGAGTGACGGCCAGTGCTCCTTGGACGTGTCGTGCCACCACCCGATACCGTGCGGGGAGCCGGCACAGCGGTACGCCGGTGACGCCGGCAGCCACGCCGAGGAGACCGATCGGCACCGGCGAGCCGACATGTGATGGAGGAGGCGCACCCATGACGTCCGAGGGCCCGCACCGTTCCGGCCAAGAGCCGGACGAGGTGTCACCGGGCGCCGGCGGACCGGCGCCGTACGGCGACCGCCCGGCGCAGCCGGACAACGGCCAGAACGCCGCCGGCCCCGACCTGGGCTGGGCACCCCCGCCCCCGACACGGCCCAACCCGTCGGCGCCGGCATGGGCGACCCAGCCCGAGCAGCCACCGGCCCCCGCCTGGGGTGCCGCCGCTGCTCCACAGTCCAACGACCCGGCACAGCCCGCCTGGGCCGCTGGCGGTGGCGGGAGCGAACCGCCGCAGCAGCAGCCCGGTGCGTGGCCCGGCAACGACGGTGCCCCGGCTCCGGCGCAGCCCGACCCCTGGGCGGCGCAGCAGCAGGGTTGGACGCCCGCCGAGCAGAGCTCGCCCGCGCCGACCTGGACCCCGAGCGCCCCCGCCGAGCAACCGGACTGGGTGCAGGTCCAGCCGGCCGCGCGGGGCGCCGCACAGGTTCCGCCGGCCACCGCCGCCTGGCCCGCCCAGGAGGACCCGGCCGCCGGCTGGGGTGGCGCGGCGCAGCAGACCAACCCGCCCGCCGCCGACTGGCGCGGGGCCGAGTCCACCCAGTCCGACGCACCGCAGTCCGCCGCCTGGCCCGGCGGCGCTCAGCAGGAACAGGCCACCGGCAACGGCGGCTGGCCCGCTGGCGGCGCCCGGGACGACCAGCCGGTGTGGACGCCGGCCGAGCAGTCGCCACCGGCCTGGGGCCAGCCCGCCGAAGCAACCGAGCAGCCCGCCCCCGGCTGGGGTCAGGCCGCCCAGCCGAACGCGGCCCGTGGCGCCGCCCAGGTCCCGGCCCCGACGACGACCTGGCCCGCCCAGGACGACCCGGCCAACTCCGGCGGGTGGGCCGCGCAGCAGCAGGCGCAGCCCGCAGCGTGGAACGACGGCAACGACGCGCGGCAGGACCAGCCCGCGCAGCCGACCCCCGGGCAGCCGGCCGCCTGGGGCGGTGCCGAGAGCCGCCCGCAACAGCCCGACTGGGTGCTGTCCCAGCCCGAGCAGCCGACCGAGCGGCCGGAGCAGGCAGCGTGGACCCCGCCGGAGCCGAGCAACCTGCCCGCCCGGGCCAGCGCCAGCGTGCCCACCAGCGGCGGCGCACCCAACTGGGCCGCCAGCCCGGACAACGCCGCGCAGGGCAACTCCGGCGCTGTGGCGGAGGTCGAACCGTGGGCGCCCGGTGAGGTGTGGGGCCGCGCGGAGGCCGAGGCTTCCGCCCAGGCC
>NZ_JAGPXZ010000286.1:0-7110 GCF_018070305.1 Micromonospora sp. M51
CCCGTTCGACGTCACCGCGGGTGATCTGAGCGGCGGCGTCGGCCACCGCCGTGCTCGCCGACACGCAGGCGCTGGTGTAGACCCGGGTGCGCCCGGAAAGGCCACATCGGGCGGCGAGCTGACCGGCGAGCACGGCCGGGGCCGGGCCGGTGGCCGGTCCGCCGTGGACGGCGAGCAGCAGGGCGCACCCGGTGCGGCCCTCGCGGTCCAGGCCGGCCGCCCGGCAGGCCTCGTCGATCGCGGCGGCCAGCTCGTCGGGCAGCGTGCCGACCTCGGGCACTGTGGCCGCCACGGTGACCCGACGGGCGGCGGTGTCGAACCGGCGTACCGGGCCGAAGGCCGGCACACCGGCCAGCACGCCGGCAATCTGCGCGTCGGCGCCCCGACCGAGGGCGCTGACGGCGTACACACCGGTGAGCTGGGCGACGCGCGCCTCAACCATCTGTGGGGGCGGTCAGCGACGCCCGGAACACCGCCAGGGCGTCGTCGACGGTACGGATGCCGGCCAGCTCGTCGTCGGCCAGGTCGAGTCGGCGTTCGTAGCGCTGCTCGACGAGGTGCACCAGCCAGGCGAGCTCCATCGAGCCGATCCGGTCGGACACCTCGGCGGCGGGTTTCGCGGTGAGTTCGGCGAGCATGCTCAGCAGGTCAGCTCGCCCCAGATCGGGCTGACCGCTCATCAGACCGGGTCGCTCGTGGCCTCGGCGACACGCGTGGCGACCATTGTGGTGAACTCGCCGACAGTCATCAGGGCCAGCTGCTCGGACTCGTCGTCGGCGAACGTCACGCCGTAGCGGTCCTCGACTCGGACGGACAGGTCGGCCAGGGCGAGAGATTCCAGGTCGACGCCGGACGGGCCGAGTGTGGTGTCGTCGTCGAGCCCCTCGACGTCGTAGTTCATGTCGGCGAGCTGCTCGACGACGAAGGCGCGGACCTCGGCTCTCATGGATACCCTCTCTGCGTGGGCCAGCTGACGGTGTCCGGTCGGGACACCGCCTACGTGTGGGTCGGCCGGGACACCGGCGGTCAGCCGGATCCGGCCGCTGTGCTGTTGCGGCGGGCGGGTGCTCTGCTGCTCGGCCGCGCGGAGACCGCCGTGGTGCTGACGCACGACAGCGCGGGACGGCCGGTGGTCCGGGTCGACGAGGTGACCGGACCGGTCGAGCTGGCGGTCAGCGTCAGCCGCACCGCCGGGCTGGTGGTGGTCGCCGCCCGTCGGGGCGGCGCGGTCGGGGTGGACGTGGAACGGATCCGCCCGCTGCCGGCGCTCGCGCTGGCCCACCGCTGGTTCCCGCCCGCCGAGCTGGCCTGGTTGGGCGATCGGCCCGAGGCTGGCCGGACGGTGGACTTCCTGCGGTTGTGGACCGCGAAGGAAGCGGTCGGTAAGGCGCTCGGGCGGGGGTTGCGCGACGGCGGGCTGCGCCGGTTGATGCCGACGCCGGGGCTGTCGTTGCGGCTGGTGCCCGGCGTCGAGCCCGTACGGGTCGGTCACCCGCCGCTGGGCGAGGGCCTGGTCCTGGCGGTCGCCGGGTACGCGGCCACGCGGGTCGACGTCGAGGTGGTGCAGGGGCCCGGTCACGGGCTGACCGCCGAGCGCAGCGCGTCGGTCGAGCGGACCAGCTTGCCGGTGGTGGTGCGGGGCAACTGATCGAGCAGGTGAAGCGTCCGGGGCCGTTTGTAGCCGGCCAACCGTTCGGCGAGGAGCTTGTCCAGCGTCTCCTCCGACAGCGGGCCGTCGGGTTGGACGTACGCGGTGATGCCGTCATCCCAGACCACCACCGCGGCGGCCACCCCGGTCAGCTCGGTGACGGTGGCCTCCACCTCGGTCAGGTCGACCTTCATCCCGCCCACGGAGACCTGCGAGTCGAGTCGACCGCGCACGGTGACCAGGCCGGTGTCCTCGTCGACGGTGCCGGCGTCGCGGGTGTGCAGCCAGCCGTCGGACCAGCGGGTCGGGTCGCTCAGTCCGACGTACGGCGACGCCGGGCAGGACACCCACAGCTCACCGCCGCGCTCCCGGACCTCGATGCCGGGCGCGGGGGCGATCGACGGTCGGTGTGCGCCGTGCAGGTCGGTGCCGATCACTCCGACCTCGGTCATCCCGTACATGTTGCCCAGGGGCACCCCGTACCGGTCGGTGAACGCCCGGGCGACGGCGGCGGGCACCAGTTCACCCCCGGTGGTCATCCGCCGCAGCTGCGGCAGGGGCCCGGCCGGTCGGGTGGAGGCGAGCAGTCCGATGTGGAACGGCACGCCCAGCACGGTGGCCGGTGTGGTGCCGGCACTGATGGCGGCCAGCACGGCGTCGCCGCTGAGGCGTTGGGGCGGGACCAGCTCGACCCCGGCGTGCAGCCCGTAGAGCAGGCCACCGACCAGGCCGAGCACGTGCACCATCGAGGGCAGCAGGATGATCCGCTCGCCGGGCAGCGCCACCCCGTCGATCCGGGTGTAGCGGTGCACCTCGGCGACCAGGTCGGCGGCGGTGCGGCCGATCACCTTGGACGGTCCGGTGGAGCCGGAGCTGAGCTGGATCACGGCGTGACCGCTGACCGCCGGACGGTCGGCATAGCGGGTGACGCCCTCGGTGACGTCGACGAAGATCTTCAGCGCGCCGCCACCGGTGCGCACCGGGGCGATCACCACCTGCGGGGTCAACCGGAGCAGCGCGCGGTCCACCTCGTGGTCGGTGAGCCGGTGGTCGAGCAGGATCGCCTGACCCCCGGCCCGCCAGGTGGCCAACAGGTTGACCACGTACGCCAGGGACGGGGGCAGACGCAGCGCGGCGGCGCCACCGGGGCGTAGTCCGGCGGCGGTGAGCCGGTCCTGCGCGGCGGTGACCAGGCGGTGCAGGGTGGCCCGATCGATCGGCTCGGGCAGTCGGAGACAAACGTCGGTCGGGCGGCCCGCGAACAGGACTTCGTCCACCCAGCCGGGGTCTGTCGCCGTAGGATCTTCTGCCGTCACTGCCGTTCACCGCCCAGCATGAAAGAGGGCGAATCCGCCCATCAGGTACGCTTGTCGGGGTGCTGCGGGGAACCATACGACGCCACCATTGCCATTGCTAGATGCAAATGGATGGATCAAAAGCAGCGGCCAGCCGGATTGCCGACAGCCCGTTCGGCGGACAGAATCGGGCGGGTGACCCGGCACAGCGTCACCGAGGCATGACGCCTCGTACAACCGTCGCGCGCCCTCAACCGGACGGCCGATGGCGTCGGTCGTCGGCTGGCCCGACGAGGGTGGGTCGCGCCCCGCCGGCTGCTGCCCGGCCGCCGTGGGCGCGCTCGGCGATGCGGGTACGCGCGCTAGTCCGGTTTGATGCTGGCGAGTTGGACCAGCAACTGAACGAGCCGGTAGGCCTCGGCGACGTCAACGGCGCGGAAGGCGACCGTCCGCCCGCCGCCGACGCGGGCCACACCCGGCACCAGCACCGCGAGGTCGACCATGTACGGGCCGTAGAGGTCGACCTCGACGTGCAACGGCCCGGCCATCGCCACCGGGGGAATCGAGGCGCGCCGGGCGATCGCGTCGGCGGCGGCGTGACGCAGCCGCTCCCGTGCCTCCTGCGGATGCAGCGCCACCGCGGCGGCCTGGCCCACTGTCTGCTTGACGGCGACGGTGACCGCCGAGGGCACCAGCTCACTGAATTCCGCGCAGGCGGTGTCGTCCCCGCTGAGCAGAACCACCGGCACGTCCAGGTGCCCCGCCATGGCGACGTTGAGGCCGATCTCGCCCAGCGATCGTCCGGCCACTCGCACGTCGAGGATGGCGTCGCTCATCGTGTGCGCCAGCACGGCGGGCCCGGCACCGGCCCGGGCGTGATAGCCGATGAGCAGCACGGCATCCGTGCCCTCGTCCAGCCCGGCGAGCATGCCCAGCGGGCGGGGTCTGCCCCGCACCAGGTGGGCACGCCGGTCGAGGTCCTCCGGCAGGAGGTTCCGGAACGTTCCGTGCGCGTCGGCGACCCACACCACCGCGCCGGGTTCAGCGTCGAGAACGCCGGCGATCGCCGCGTTCGCCTCGGCCGTCATCAACGCCCGGCCGCGCTCATAGTCGTACCGATCCGGGTTCGTCTCACTGGGATGCACAACCCCCGAGAGGCCTTCCATGTCCACAGAGACCAGCACCTTCATAAACCCCGAACCTACGCCCCCGCGCGACCCCGCCCCACCGCGCCGATCTTGCACTTTCGGTTGTCGAAACGGGTGGCATGTCTATGCCGCGACACCAAGTGCAAGATCGCGGAGAGGCGAGCCGTGGGGGCGCGGACGGTCAGGCTAGGGCTGGGGTTTGGGCGTGGATGTGGAAGCGCAGGGAACGGGCGTCGGTGAAGCACTCCCGCATCGGGCGCACGAGGTCCCGGTGTTCGGGGCTGCGTTCCCACTTCTCGAAGTCGGCCAGGGTCGCCCACTCACTGGTGATCAACCACTGCTCCGGGTCGGTCGACGAACGGCACACCTGGTCGACGAGGTGCCCCGGCACGCCACCGGCGACCAGGTGCCGCACCTGCTCGTACGCGGCGAGGAACGCCTCGGTGCGCGGCACCGGCACCCGTACCAGGAAGACCACCCGGGCCCGCTGCTCGGTCATGACGGCTCTCCCCTCATCGGCGCGGCCCCGCGCAGGACCAGCGCGCTGTTGAATCCGTCGAAGCCCCGCGCACACACCAGCGCGAGCCGGCTGCGCGGCCGGCGGTGCTCCCGGAGGAAGTCCAGCTCGCAGCCCTCGGCCACCTCGTCCGGGCCGGCCGACGCGGGCAGCGTGTCGTGGGCGAAGGCGAGCAGCGCGGTGGCCACGTCCAACGCCGAACCGCCCTGGTACGCCCGACCGGTCAGCGGTTTCTGGGTGGTCACCGGCGGCGGCCGGTCGGCGAACACGGCCCGCAGGGCCTCGGCCTCGCTGCGGTCGTAGCGGGGCACCCCGAGCGCGTCGGGCAGCACCACGTCGATGCCGGCCGCGGCGACACCCGCCCGGTCCAGGGCCAGCCGCATCGCGCGCGCGTACTGGGCCGGGTCGCCGGTGCTCTCCGCCGTGGTGTGCGCGGCGTCGTGGGTTGACCCCCACCCGCTCACCTCGCCGTAGACCCGGGCACCCCGGGCCAGGGCGTGCCCCAGCTCCTCCACCACGAACACCGCTCCGCCCTCGGCCGGCAGGTAGCCGCTGGCCGTGGCGTCGAACGGCCGGTACGCCCGCTCCGGGTCCGCGACGTCGCTGAGCAGCCCCGAACGCAGCTGGCACGCCAGCGCGTACGGGCTCAACGGGCACTCGGTGGCCCCGGCGATCACCACCGGGGTGCCCCGGCGTACCGCACGGGCGGCGTGCGCCAGGCTGTCCAGCCCACCGGCCGACTCGGCGACCAGCACCCCGCTCGGGCCCTTGAACTGGTGGTGGATGGAGAGCTGCCCGACGCTGGCCGCGTAGAACCAGGCGATCGACTGGTACGCCCCGACCGTGCGTGACGTGCCGCCCCACAGGCGCTGCAGCTCCCGCTGACCGAACAGGTTGCCGCCGGACGAGCTGGCCAGGGTCACCGCGTAGCCGTACGGGTCGGGTGCCCGCTCGGGCAGGCCCGCGTCGGCCAACGCCAGCCGGGTGGCGGCGAACCCGAGGTGGGTCCACCTGTCGGTCTGCACCAGCTGCCGGCTGTCGGCGTACGAGTCGGCGGTGAACCCGGGCACCTCCCCACCGAAGCGGGTCGGGTAGCCGGACGGGTCGAACAGGGTGATCGGCCCGGTCCGGCGGGTGCCGGCGAGCACCGTACGCCAGTGCGCGTCCGCGCCGATGCCGCTCGGCGCGACCACCCCGATGCCGGTCACCACCGCCCGGGACGTCACGCCGCCACCGCGCCGACCATCCGACGGAACACCATCGCCGACTGGAAACCGCCGAACCCGCTGCCCACCGAAAGGGCCACGTCCACCGGGACCTCCCGGGCCTCGTTGGGCACGTAGTCCAGGTCGCACTCCGGGTCCCGGGTGCTCCAGTTCGCCGTCGGGGGCACCACACCGAACTCGATGGCGAGGGCGCACGCGGCCATCTCGATCGACCCGATCGCGCCGAGCGAGTGCCCGACCATCGACTTGATCGAGCTGATCGGCACCCGGTACGCGGCCTGGCCCAGCGCCCGCTTGAACGCGGCCGTCTCGTGCCGGTCGTTCTGGCGGGTGCCCGAGCCGTGCGCGCTGATGTAGGAGACCTGCTCGGGCAGGATCCGACCCTGCCGCAGCGCGTCGGTGACGGCGAGGCCCATCTCCAACCCGTCCGGGCGCAGCCCGGTCATGTGGAAGCCGTTGCTGCGGCTGGCGTAGCCGGCCACCTCGCAGTAGATGTGCGCCCCCCGCCGCCGGGCGTGCCCGGCCTCCTCCAGCACCAGCACCGCCCCACCCTCGGCCAGCACGAACCCGTGCCGGTCGGCGTCGAACGGGCGCGAGGCGTGCGCCGGGTCGTCGTTGTCCGGACTGGTCGCCTTGATCGCGTCGAACGAGGCGACGGTGACCGGCGAGATCGGCGAGTCGGACGCGCCGGCCAGCATCACGTCCGCCTCACCGTCCACGATCATCTGGTGGGCGTACCCGATGGCGTCGATGCCGGAGGTGCAACCGGTGGACACCACCTGCGCCGGGCCGTGCCACCCGTGCCGGCAGGCCACGTCCGCCGCAAGGCTGCTGGGCACCAACGCCTGATAGAGGTACGGGCCGCCGCGCGCCCCGTCCACCAGCCAGCGCCGGCCGTGCTCGCTCACTGTGACGTACTCCTGCTCCAACGCCATCGTGCCGCCCACCGCGGTGCCCAGCACCACCCCGGCCCGGTCGCGTTCCGCGTCGGTGAGCACCAGTTGGGCGTCGGCCACCGCCTCGGCGGAGCAGGCCAGCGCGAACTGCACGTACCGGTCGGCCCGGCGTCGCTCGGTCTCGCTGAGCCCCGCCGCTACCGGGTCGAAGTCGCACTCCGCCGCGATCTGCGACCGGAACGCCGACGGGTCGAAGAAGCTGATCCGCCGGGTGGCGGTCCGCCCCTCGGTGATGGTCTTCCAGAAGCGGTCCCGGCTGGCGCCGCCCGGGGCGACCACCCCGATCCCGGTCACCACCGGGCGGCGCCCCGTCATGATCC
>NZ_JAGPXZ010000287.1:0-7107 GCF_018070305.1 Micromonospora sp. M51
GGGGTTGCTGCGGACCGGCAGCACCCCCGGCTCGATCGCCGCGCACCCACTGATCCGTACCCTCGCCGGCCAGGTGCGACGCACCGGCGTGCGGCGCGAGATCGAGCTGGACCTGCCCCGGGGTCGCGACAGCGCGGGGGAGAACCCGCTCGGCGTGCACCTGCGGGCGATGGGCCTCGGCAACGGCTTCATCGCGGTCGAGGCGGTCGACGTGACCGAGTCGCACCGGCTGACCCGGGTGCGACGCGACTTCGTGGCCAACGTGAGCCACGAGCTGAAGACCCCGATCGGGGCCCTGCAACTGCTCGCCGAGGCGTTGCTGGACGCCACCGAGCCGGCCGACGCCGCGGCCTCCGACCTTCCCGAGGACCTGGTGGCCGCCCGCCGGTTCGCCGAGCGGATCCAGCACGAGTCGACCCGCCTCGGCCGGCTGGTGCAGGAGTTGCTGGAACTGACCCGGTTGCAGGGCGCTGAGCCGCAGCCGCCACCGGAGCCGGTCGCGCTGGACTGGGTGATCGCCGAGGTGGTCGACCGGACCCGCACCACAGCCTCCGCCCGAGGGGTCACGGTGGCCGTGGACGGTGAGCGTGGTCTCACCGCGTACGGCAGCGACTCCCAACTCGCCACGGCGGTGGCGAACCTGGTGGAGAACGCCATCAACTACTCGGGTGAGGACACCACGGTCCGGGTCACCCTGCGGGGCGACGACGAGCACGTTGAGGTCGCCGTCGCCGACCAGGGCATCGGTATCGCCCCCACCGACGTCGACCGGATCTTCGAACGGTTCTACCGGGCCGACCAGGCCCGCTCGCGTGCCACCGGCGGCACCGGGCTCGGCCTGGCGATCGTGAAACACATTGCGAGCAACCATGGCGGACGGGTCGAGGTGTCGAGCACTCTTGGTGGTGGATCGACGTTCACCCTCCGGCTGCCCGCCAGTCCACCGGATGACCTCCTGGCGACACTGCCGCCGGTTGGGATCGAGTCCGGTCCGACTGGGCTACGGCAGGTCTGACAGCAAATGGAAAGGAAATCCCCGTTGAGCCGCGTTCTCGTGGTCGAGGACGAGGAGTCGTTCTCCGACGCCTTGTCGTACATGCTCCGTAAGGAGGGCTTTGAGGTTTCGGTCGCCGCGACCGGCACCGACGCTCTCACCGAGTTCGACCGGACCGGCGCCGACATCGTGCTGCTCGACCTGATGTTGCCCGAGATGTCGGGCACCGAGGTCTGCCGGCAGTTGCGGCAGCGCTCTGCCGTGCCGATCATCATGGTCACCGCCCGGGACAGCGAGATCGACAAGGTGGTCGGGCTGGAGATCGGTGCCGACGACTACGTGACGAAGCCGTACTCGCCTCGGGAACTGGTCGCCCGGATCCGGGCGGTGCTGCGCCGGCAGAGCCCGGAGGTGGCGGAGGCGGGTGCGCCGACGCTGGCCGCCGGCCCGGTGCGGATGGACATCGAACGGCACGTGGTGACCGTCGACGGCGGTGCGGTGCAGCTGCCGCTGAAGGAGTTCGAACTGCTGGAGCTGCTGCTGCGCAACGCCGGCCGGGTGCTCACCCGAGGCCAGCTCATCGACCGGGTCTGGGGTGCCGACTACGTCGGTGACACCAAGACGCTCGATGTGCACGTCAAGCGGCTGCGCTCGAAGATCGAGCCGGAGCCGTCCGCGCCGCGATTCATCGTGACCGTCCGGGGTCTGGGCTACAAGTTCGAGCCGTGATCGGCGTACCCGAAGGGGGCCCGCGCTCGACGCGGGCCCCCTTCGGCCTGTTTGCGCCTGCTCAGCGAGCCAGTTTCGGGGGCCCAGCCACCTGTGCCCGGGGGATGCGAGTCCGGTGGTGGGGTCCTTTGGAGCTGATGTCACAAACGAGTCATCCGCCGACGCCGGCCGGGCCGACGCCGGCCGGGCCGACGCCGGCCGGGCCGACGCCGGCCGGGCCGACGCCGGCCGGGCCGATGTCGTAAACGAGTCAGCTCCAAAGGCTTCGCATCCCATATCACTGGCTCCCCCGCTACGGGCGTTGTGGCATCGCTCTTCAGGCGGGCGGGCAGTGTGGCGAGGCGTCCGATGATCTCGTTCGCGACGCCGCCGAAGCCCGTGGCGTCGCTGTGCCGGGCCGTCGTCAGGCGGAGGCGTCGCAGCCAGGTGAACCGTACCGAGACCGCTAGATCTCGTCGGCGGGGTGCGGGGCGATCATGCCCTGCCTCGTCCTGGTCGCGCACAGCTCGGCCAGCCGCTCGTACGCGGCAGCGCCGATCAGAGCGGTCAGCTCCGGCCCGTACGACCGATACATGGGCTCGGCGCCGACGTGCGCGTCCGTCGAGGACGTGCACCACCAGTCCAGGTCGTGCCCGCCGGCTCCCCAGCCCCGCCGGTCGAACTCGGACAGCGTGGAGACCAGCACCTTGCTGTTGTCCGGTCGCTTCACCCAGTCCTGGTCACGGCGGATCGGCAGCTGCCAACAGACGTCCGGCTTGTACTCCAACGGGTGCACCCCGTCGCGCAGCGCCTGCGCGTGCAGCGCGCAACCGCCCCCGCCGGCGAAGTCGGCGTCGTTGAGGAAGACGCACGGACCGTCGGCGCCCTGGGTGGCGGTGCGGCGGGCCGGGTTCTTGCCGTCGATGGTGTCCTCGTCGGTCCAGTTCTTGAACCCGCGCCGGAAGTGCTGCCAGGTCGACGGGGTGAGCCGCCGGACGGCGTTGCGGACCCGCTTCTCGTCGTCCGAGTCGGTGAAGAACGCGCCGTGTGAGCAGCAACCGTCCGCGGCTCGGCCGGCGATGATGCCGTGGCAGCCCTTGCCGAAGATGCAGGTCCAGCGGGAGAGCAACCAGGTCAGGTCGGCCCGGATCAGGTGCGTCTCGTCGGCGGGGTCGGTGAACTCGATCCACTCCCGAGGGAAGTCCAGGGGCACCTCACGGCTACGCGGGTCACCCGGGTCGTCCACCAGCACACGGAGCTCCATCGTCACTCGGCCCAGCGTACGCGCGGTGCCGTCCGCAGGTCGGTGAGCCGCGCAAACGTGTTGCACCTAGGGTCTTCACCATGCGACTGGGTGTCCTTGACGTCGGATCCAACACTGTGCACCTCCTGGTGGTGGACGCGCACCACGGGGCGCACCCGTGGCCGGCGCACTCCGAGAAGGTGGTGCTCCGGCTGGCCGAGCAGATCGGCCCCGACGGTGCACTGACCGAGGCGGGTGCGGACGGCCTGGTCAAGGCGGTGGGCATGGCGAAGGCGGCGGCCACCGGGCTGGCGACCGACGACCTGATCGCGTTCGCCACGTCAGCGGTGCGCGACGCCACCAACGCGGCCGACGTGCTGGCCCGGGTCCGCGACGAGACCGGCGTACGCCTGGCGGTG
This sequence comes from Micromonospora sp. M51, assembly GCF_018070305.1. Taxonomy (NCBI): domain Bacteria; kingdom Bacillati; phylum Actinomycetota; class Actinomycetes; order Micromonosporales; family Micromonosporaceae; genus Micromonospora; species Micromonospora sp. M51. Next base: position 3,365 of record NZ_JAGPXZ010000287.1, read on the forward strand.
CTCTCCGGCGCGGACGAGGCGCGGATGACCTTCCTGGCCGTACGGCGGTGGTTCGGTTGGTCCGCGGGCCGGCTGCTGGTGCTGGACATCGGTGGTGGCTCGTTGGAGATCGCCGCCGGCATTGACGAGGACCCGGACGTCGCGGTCTCTCTTCCGCTCGGTGCCGGCCGGCTGACCCGCGAGCGGCTGCGGGTCGATCCGGCCAGTGCGGCCCCGCCGTCGGCGGAGGCCGTCGACAAGCTCCGGGAGTACGTGGACGGCCGGCTCGACAAGGTCGTCGACCAGATGACGGAGGTGGGCTGGGGTCGGGCGGTGGCCACCTCGAAGACGTTCCGGACCCTGGCCCGACTGGCCGGGGCGGCCCCGTCCGGTGCCGGGCTGTGGGCGCGGCGCAGTCTGACCCGGGCCGGCCTTCGACAGGTCATCGGCTTCATCCGGCACATCCCACCGGCGCAGTTGATGGAGCTGGAGGGGGTCAGCGCGGGTCGGGCCCACCAGTTGCTGGCCGGTGCCGTGGTCGCCGAGGCGGTGATGCGCCGTCTGGATCTGGATTCGCTGGACATCTGCCCGTGGGCGCTGCGGGAGGGTGTCATCCTCCGTCGACTCGATCAACTTGAGCCGATCTGACCCCACGACCGTTTTGGGGCTGTTTGCCGGCGCTCGTCACGATGCCCCCGGCGTCGCCGGGCTACGCTGGCTGATGTGACTTCCCGCGTTCCCGTGCTCCTGTCCAGCTCGTCGGTCTTTCCCGAGCCGACCGCGGCGGCGTTCCAACTGGCCGCGGCGCTCGGCTACGACGGCGTCGAGGTGATGGTCTGGACCGACGTGGTCAGCCAGGACGCGGGCGCGCTGCGCGGCCTCTCCACGCACTACGACGTCCCGGTGCTCTCGGTGCACGCGCCCTGCCTGCTGGTCACCCAGCGGGTGTGGAGCCCGGACCCGTGGGAGCGTCTGCGCAAGGCCGCCGAGCTGGCCGAGACGCTTGGCGCGCCGACCGTCGTGGTGCACCCACCGTTCAGCTGGCAGCGGGACTACGCGCGCAACTTCGCCGAGGGCCTGGCGACCGTCGCGGACCGGTTCACCGGGCTGCGCTTCGCGGTGGAGAACATGTACCCGGTGCGGATGGCGGGTCGACAGTTCGTCCCGTACGTGCCCGGCTGGGATCCGACCGACGCCGGCTACCCGTCGTACACGCTGGATCTGTCGCACTGCGCGGCCTCGCACAGCGACCCCCTGGAGATGGCCGACCGGATGGGTGCCGGGCTGGCGCACGTGCACCTCGGTGACGGCACCGGCGAGGGTCGCGACGAGCACCTGGTGCCCGGGCGCGGCACCCAGCCGTGCGGGGAGCTGCTCTCCTCGCTGGCCGGCCGGGGTTTCACCGGGTCGGTGGCGGTGGAGGTCGCCACCCGGGGCGCGAAGAGCCGCGCGGTGCGCGAGGCGGACCTGCGCGCCGCGCTGGAGTTCGCCCGCCAGCACCTGACCGCCCAGTCACCTGTCGACGTCTGACCCGTCCGCCCCCACGAGAGGGCGGTGGCGGTGTCAGCTGACCGGTGAGAGGGAGTCGACGCCGGCGGTCGGTTGGGCTGCGACAGTCACCTGCTCGCCGACCGCGGCCCGCTTGCGGGCCCGGTGCGCCGCCACGTGCGAGCGGGTGGCGCACCGCTCCGAGCAGAACCGCCGGCAGCAGTTGGACGACGTGTCCAGGTAGACGTTGCCGCACCGCTCGTCGGCGCAGACCCCGAACCGGGCGCTGCCGTACTCGCAGAGCCAGACCGACAGCCCCCAGACCGCGCCGGCCAGGTATTCGGCGCTGACTGAGGCGCCCCGGCTGGTCACGTGCATGTGCCAGTCGCTGGAGTCGTGCCCGGAGATGCGCGGCTGCACCGGGAACGCCTCCAGCAGCGCGTTCAGCTCGGTGACCGCCTGGGCGTCCCGCCCCGAGGTGCCGTACTCGAAGACGTCGCGCAACCGCTTCTGGGCCCGGCGGAAGATCGCGACGTCCCGGTCCGCGACCTCGTCGCGCATCCAGGCGTTCTCGTCGGGGAAGAGGGCCCGCAGGTCGTCGAGGTCGTCCAGGCGGGCGTTGACCAGGTCAACGCCGGTCCGGGCGTACGCGTCGAAGTTCACGCCCCAACGGTAGACGACTCAGCGGGTGCGTGGCGCGTCGATGTAGTGCGGCAGGAACCGCGCGTAGCCGTCGGTGATCAGACTGGCGCTCTCCCGCACCCCCACTCCGGCCGACTCGCCGTCGACGATCCAGCTGCCCAGCACCATCCGGTTGCCGGCGAACTGGGGCAACGCCCGGAACTCCTGGTAGCACCAGCCCTCGTCGCCGTAGATGCCCGGGTTGGTGATCTCCTCGCCGGCGGTGACGATGCGCACCGAACCGCCCTCGCGGCCGAGCAGTGGCTTGGCGACGTACTCCGGCATGCCGCGCGGCGAGTCGAGATACGCCGGGAGCAGGTACTCGTGGCCGGGGTACAGCTCCCAGAGGACCGCGAGCAGCGCCTTGTTGGAGAGCAGCAGTTTCCATGCCGGCTCGATCCAGGTGGTCGGGGTGCCCGGGGCCAGGGCCGCCGGCCCGTACGGCTCGGCCAGCATCCACTCCCACGGGTAGAGCTTGAAGCAGGTGGTCACCGGGCGGTCGTCGGCGTCGACGAAACGTCGGCCGTCCCAGCCGATCTCCTGGATGGGCTGCAACTCGACGTTCAGGCCGGCCTGCCGGGCGGTCTCGGCGAGGTAGCCGGCGGTCATGTGGTCCTCTCCGGACTCCTCCTCGTTCGACCAGAGCACGTGCACCAGCGGGTCGTGCAGCCCGGCCCCGATCTTGGCCCAGGCGCCGACCAGCCGTTCGTGCAGGCTGTTCCACTGGTCCAGATCCGGCTGGGTGTCCTCCAGCCAGTACCACTGGATGATGCTCGCCTCGACCAGCGCGGTGGGGGTGTCGGCGTTGTACTCCAACATCTTCGGGGGCCAGGTGCCGTCGTACGCGAGGTCGAAGCGCCCGTAGAGGGTCGGTGGCGCCTCCCGCAGCGACCGGGCCACCGCCTCGGCCGCCCACTGCGGGATGCCGAACTCGGCGTACCGGCGCTGCGCCACCACGTGCTCGGCGGCGGCCACCGACATCTGGTGCAGTTCCTCGGTGGCCTCCTCCAGCCGCAGCACCTCGTCCAGGTCGAAGGCGTACGCGGCGGTCTCATCCCAGTACGACATGATCCCGCCGTCGGGCAGTTCGGTGTCGACGTAGACCAGCCCCTGGGAGCGGATGGTGGCGTCCCAGTCGGTGCGCGGGGTGACCGTCTCGCGGCGCACGTCAGCCGCCGCAGGCGGCGAGGTGGGTGCCGAACCCGCCGCGCTCGGGCAGGGCCGTCGTGGCCGGTTCCGGGGCGGTGCGGCCGGCGGCCGGGTCGCTGACCCGCATCGCCAGCGCGACGGTTTCGCCGCCGCCGACCGGCCCGAGGGCGCAGTCGTCGTCATCGTCGTCGTCCGAGGTCATGTTGCAGCCGGAGAGGGCGAGCGCGAGAGCGGTGAGCGCGCCGAGTTGCACGGAGGCCGATCGGAGCCGGCGGCGGGGGCGTTGGTCCACGGCATCGTTGTAGCCGATCGACGCCACCGCCGCCGCCCCGCCCCGGGTCGAAGTGCCCCCGCCGCCCCTCGGCGGGGGCTCTGGCAGGGGCGTTACGCTCGGCTCATGCTCCGTTCCGTCATCCTCGCCGCCTCCCGGTCATCCCAGGTCGAGC
>NZ_JAGPXZ010000288.1:0-7092 GCF_018070305.1 Micromonospora sp. M51
CCCCGCCTTCGACCGCGAGGTGCTGAACATGCAACCCGTCCTCGCCGCCGGCCTGCCGGACCACGCCCGGGCCGCCGTCATCGGGCTGAGCCGGCTGGGGGTGGTCGCTGTCGCCGTCTCCGCGCTGCTGCTGCGGCCGGGCCGGTTCCGCTTCGATCCGGGCGCCCGGATCCGCCGCGCCGCCATGCCGAGCCAACTGGAACAGGCGCAGGAGGAGCGGGAGCAGAGCCGCTACGCGCAGGAGGTCGCGGTGGCCGCGGAACGGGCGAGCACCACGGTGCGGCGTCGCCGGGCGGAGTGGGTGGCCGCGCAGGAGGAGGTCGAGGCGGCCTGGTCGGCGTACGAGGCGGCCGAGGCTGGCGTGCGGCGGCTCGACGCGGCGGCCGCGATGCCGCTGCCGCACACCGCACGGACTCCCGCCGAGTACGCCGACCGCGAACGCTACCTGCACCGGGCGGCCCTGGACGCGTACTGGCGGCGGGAGCTGTCGGTGGAGCAGCTCAGCGACGTCTTCGCGCATCGCGACGGCTGGGACCCGCGACTGCACCCGGTCGAGCAGGAGCTGGTGCTCCAGCGGGCGATCCGGGACAACCTGGCGGCCAGGCACGCCGCGGCCCGCGAGCGGGAGCAGGCCGCGTGGCGGGCGGCGGAGTTGGCGGTGGCCGCGGCTCGGAGTCTGCGCGAGGAGGCGCACGCGGCGACCGGACGGCGGGTCGCCGAGTCGGCGTCGGTGCTGCCGCTGAGCGAGGTTGCCCGACCGTTGGGCGCGCAGGCCCGGGAGAACGTGGAGCAGACCCGGGAGAACAAGGTGACCGCCCGCGGCCGCGCGACGGTGCCCGCGTTCTGAGCCCGGCGGGTTCATCTGGGTTAGCGTGACGGCATGTCCCGACAGGCGTGGGTCCTCGTGGTGGTCGCCGGCATCCTGGCGCTGGCCACACTGGTCGGTGCCGTGGTGCTGGCGGTGCGGGTGGTGCGTACCCGGCGGATGCTGACCGGGCTCGGCGCGGGCGGCAAGGTCGCCTTCTACGGGGCGCTGATCTACACGATCTTCCCGGTCGACGTGCTGCCGGACCCGATCTACCTGGATGACATGGGGGTGCTGGCCGCCGCGTTGATCTATCTGACCCGGCTGGTGCACCAGCGGCGGGCGGCTGGTCGCCAGCTGCCCGGTCAGCCGGACGCCCCACCGAACCCAGAGCGGGCCCGCCGCCGCGTGCGATGATCCAGGTCGGTTCGGGGACGGGGGACGGGCATGGCGGGCGATCATCGGTTGGACCTGCACGATGAGCGTGTTGCCGCCTTTTGCGCGGAACGGCACCTCGCGACGCTGACGACAGTGCGTGCGGACGGCACCCCGCACGTCGTACCGGTCGGGGTGACCCTCGACCCGGCGGCCGGGCTGGCCCGGGTGATCACCTCCGGCACCTCCCGCAAGGCCCGCCAGGTGGCGGCGGCCGGCCCGGAGGGCGCGGCGGTGGCAGTGTGCCACGTGGATGGCCGCCGCTGGTGGACCGTCGCGGGTCGCGCCGTGCTGCGGTCGGATCCGGCCGCCGTGGCGGAGGCGGAGCGGCGGTACGCCGAGCGGTACCGGACACCGCGCCCGAATCCGGAGCGGGTGGTCATCGAGATCACCGTGACCAGGCTGTTGGGCAGTCTCTGAGCGGCCGTTCGTCCCCGATGACCGGTTCGGGCCGGCCGGGAGGTTGTGCCGTCCCCGGTGCCCGCAGCCGGCGGAATTCTCGGTGAAGCAGAGCGGTTACGCAGTCGGTACGCCCTGGGCCGAGACCACCGATGGTCGGCCCCTGTGTTGCGCCGAGCGCCATTCCCGGTGCTGCCGCCGTCCGCCTGCCGGAGGCGCCAACCCCCGAACGGAGACTCGACAATGAACCCGATCGTCCAGAAGAGCGGCCTGTCCGTCGCCGGCCTGCTTGTCGCCGGTGGGTGCGCCCTCGGCCCGGCGGTGGCCGCGCAGGCCGCCCCGGCGCCGGCCGCCCCGGCGTCGTCGAGCCAGAACGACAGGCACGCCGAGCGGATCCTCGGCGTCGACTACCAGGCCCAGCCGAACTTCTACTACTGCGGCCCGGCCGCGACCCGGATCGCGCTGTCCGCCCAGGGCAAGGCGCTCTCCCAGGACGAGGTGGCCCGACTGCTCGGCACCACCGAGGCGGGCACCCCCTCGGCCCTGGACACCACCCGGGTGCTGAACGAACTGACCGGCGGCAAGTACCGGACCACCGAGATCCGTGATTCGGTGGCCCGCCCGGACCAGGTCGAGCAGTTGCGCCGGGACGTGCTGGCCGCCGTGGACGCCGGCCGGCCGGTGGTGGCGAACATCAAGGGCACGACAGTCGACACCGACGGCAACCCGCACTCGTACGAGGGCGGCCACTACCTGACCCTGGTCGGCTACCGCGACGGCGGTGACACCATCCGGGTCGCCGACCCGGCCGACCCGGCGGTGGGCGAGTACTGGATGAGCCTGCCCAAGGTCGCCAACTGGATCGCCGAGCGCGGCTACTCCTCCTGACCGTGACGGTTCACCGGGCCGGCCTCTCCCGTGCGGGGAGGCCGGCCCGGTTCTCGTTACGGCTCCGCGCGGCGAGGTGTGCGCGCCGACGGGCCCGGGCGGCCCGCGTCGGTCGGGTCCGGTGCAGCTCTCGCCGAACCGGCGGGTGGATCTCCGCCTCGCCGGCACCGGCCGCCCGGCGCACGATCCGGTTCGCGTCCACGGGTTCGCAACCGGCGGCCCGGAGCAGATCGCTCGCGGCGGTACGCAGTCCGGTGACGAGGGATTCGCCGAACGAGTGGACCCCGCTCTCCGAGGCCCGCCCGGCCAACTCGGCGCACTGCTCGACCAACTGGCGGGTGCACCGGGGGTCGTCACCGACCCTGCACTCCGTACGCATCACCACCACCGCCTGGCCCAACCGACGCATCGCCTCCGGCAGCTCCGCCGGGATCGGCTCGTCGTACTGCAGCGCGGTGGTCGACCAGCGGGCCATGGCACGGCTGTCCAGCAACAGCCGCTCCAGGTGAGCGGCGCTGCGGGCGTACCGGTGGTACTGCTGCCGGCGGTGCCAACGGACCGGAGCGATGGTGACCACCTCCTCGGCGCCGCTGAGCGCGTCGTGCAGCCGGCCCAGGGCGTCATCGGTGCCGCGCTGCCGCTCCAGGACGCCCACGGTCCGGCCACCGTCGCGGTCGCGCAGCGCCTGCGCCAGCTCGGCGAGTTGTTCGCAGACGATCGTGAAGATCGGCGCCGCGGCCCGGTCCAGCACCCGCATCGGGTTGACCGGCAACAACAGGGCGACCACCACCAGGCCGACCGCCCCGCCGACGAGCGCGTCGAAGATCCGGGGCAGCTCCAGGCCACGTTCCATCGGTGCCAGCGTGGCGATCAGCACCGCGGTACCACCGGCCTGACCGACCAGCGGGCCACCCTTCCCGGCCACCAGCAACGCGGCGGCGATGGCCAGCGCGACGACCACGCCGGTCTGCCACGGCCCCGAGCCGAGCAGGAATCGCAGCGTGTCGCCGATGATGATGCCCAGGGCCACGCCGGCCAACAGCTCGAAGGTGCGCCGGGCCCGCTGCCCGATGGCGGTGGCGATCGTACCGACGGCGGCGGCGGGAGCGAAGACGTGCGATCCCTGGCCGAGCAGGCTGTCGGCGAGGAGGGCGGCGATCGCCGCGGCCAACCCGGACTGGACGGAGATCACCAGGGTGATCTCCCACTGCCGGGCTCGGATCTTGCCGGCCTGCCCACCACGGTGCCGAACCCGCCGAACCGTCCGCTCGGCGGTCTCGTCGAGCCGCGACCGTCGGAGGTCGGCGGGTGGGCGGTCGTCGGCCATGGCGGCGGTTACCCCGGCAACGGCGGGGCAATCTCGGCGGCTGGGCAAGCCGTCTCCCGGCGAGCCCCAACGACACCCCCGAACACATCGTCAACCATTGGTTTGCGCAGCCCCGTGGGGGTACCAGAGCCACACACCTCCCACCGATCCGCAACCGGTAAGGGGCCGTCACATGACCAATCCACCGACCGCCGACGACCACGACGCCGTCGACATCCTGGTCTCCGACCACCGGGAGATCGAGGCAGTCCTCGTCGAGTTGGCGACCCGGCAGGGCACCCCCGAGCACCGCCGGCACCTCGTCGACGTGGTGATCGCCGAACTCGTCCGCCACTCGGTGGCCGAGGAGGCGTACGTGTATCCGATCGCCCGCAAGGTACTGCCCGACGGCAACGAGATCGCCGACCGCGAGATCGCGGAGCACGCCGACGCCGAACGAACCATGAAGGAGTTGGAGTCCACCGACGCGTCCGCCCCCCGCTTCGACGAGCTGCTCACCCAGTTGACCGCCATCGTGCGCGGTCACGTGGCGGAGGAGGAGAAGGAGCTCTTTCCGCGGCTGCGCGCGGCGACCGCCCGGGAGGAGCTGGTCGAGGCGGCGGCCAAGGTGACGGCGATCAAGGAGATCGGGCCGACCCGGCCACATCCGGGAAGCCCGGACCATCCGCCGGCGAACAAGCTGATCGCACCCGGCATCGGCCTGGTCGACCGGCTACGCGACGCGTTGAGCGGCCGGCCCACCTCGATGGACGAGCTACACCACAAGCGACAGCGCTGACCCGCGCACCGGGTGGACCGGGCGCTCCCGGGTCGCCGACGCGGCCCGGGAGCAGCGCGGGTCAGCGGACCTGGTCACCCTCACCGGTACGCGCCTGGGCCTGGTCCACGCCCTTGTCGATCTGGTCGTCGTACTTGCCGCCGGTGCGCTTGTCGGCCATCTCGCCGGCCTTCTCCGCGCCCTGGTCGACCTGCTTGTCGTGCTTGTCCGCGAAGTCCTTGGCCTTGTCCATGAAGTCACCCACGGCGTTCCTCCTCAGTCCGGTCCGTCCCCTTCGCGTTCCCTCGACCCGACAGCGCAAACGCCGCCGTCGCGGGGGCGATTGGCGAACACCCACCCGCGTCACCCCGGCCGGCGTACGATCCGCGCGGGCGCCGGCCGGTCATTCGGGTGTCGCGGCACGACCGACCGGGTACCGACCTCGTCGAGATCGAGGAGGACCGACATGGCCGCAGAGGAACCCGGAGCGACAGGCGGCCCCGGGCCGCGCCAGACCTGGACGGCGTTGCCGTGGCTGGTCCGAACCGCGGTGTTGTGGAGCGCCTGCCTGGTGGTGGTCGCCGCCGGGCTCTATCTGCTGGGCAAGATCGCCGTCCTGTTGGCGCCGCTGGCCATCGCGCTGGCCGCCACCATCTTCCTCACCGCGCTGCTCGATCCGGTCCTGCTGCTGCTGCGCCGGTTGCGGCTGCCGGCGGCGCTCGCCGCGCTCTGCACGGTCCTGCTGCTGCTCGGCATCCTGGTCGGCGTCGGCGCACTGGTGTGGAACCTGACCGCCAGCCAGTTCGACCAGCTCAGCCAGGAGTTGACGCAGGGGGTGGATCGCAGCCGCGACTTCGTGACGTCCACGCTGCCGGTCAGCGAGGCACAGCTGGACCGGTTGGTGGACCAGGCCCGGCAGGGGCTCAGTGGCAGTTCTCCGGACCCGGTGGCCGGCGCCCGGACCGTCACCGAGGTGTTCGGCTCCGCGCTGCTGGCGCTGGTGCTGCTCTTCTTCCTGCTCAAGGATGGCCGGTCGATGTGGCACTGGGTGCTGTCGCGGGTGTCCGGCCCGAACCAGCCGGTGCTGGCCGAGGCCGGCCGGGCCGGTTGGCAGACGTTGGGCGCGTACAGCCGGGGCACCATGTTCATCGCCGCTGTCGACGCGCTGGGCATCGGGTTGGCTCTCGTGGTGCTCCAGGTGCCCCTCGCCCTGCCGCTGGCGTTGATCACGTTCCTCGGCGGGTTCGTGCCGATCATCGGGGCGACGGTGGCGGGCGCGGTGGCGGTGCTGGTGGCGCTGGCCGCGAACGGTCCCACCACCGCTCTGCTCACCCTCGCGGCGGTGATCGCCGTCCAGCAGATCGAGGGCAACCTGCTGGAACCACTGGTCATGAAACGGCAGGTCCGGCTGCATCCGGCGGTGATCCTGGTGGCGGTCACCGCGGGCACGCTGATCGCGGGGATCGCTGGCGCCTTCGTCAGCGTCCCGATCACCGCAGTCCTCTGGAGGGTCATCGACACCGTCCAACAGCGCCGCTCGGCCTCGGCCCTGCTACCCACGCAGTGATCATCGGCTGAGGTGCGCGGTGAACCAGGCGGCGGCCTGGTCGGCGACCTGCTCAAGGGTGCCCGGCTCCTCGAAGAGATGGGTGGCGCCGGGGATCACCCGCAGCTCGCCGGCCTCCCCCAGCTCGGCCAGCGCCTGCTCGTTGAGCGCGATCACCTCTTCGTCCAGCCCGCCCACCAACAGCAACGTCGGGGTACGCACCTGGGCCAGCGCGTCCCCGGCCAGATCTGGTCGACCACCCCGGCTGACCACGGCAGCCACCCGATCGGCGCGCGACGCCGCCGCGACCAGGGCAGCGGCAGCACCCGTACTGGCCCCGAACAGGCCGATCGGCACGTCGCCGGCCGGACGCCCGGTGGCGAGCCAGTCGACGATCCCGGCCAGCCGGCTGGCCAACAGCCCGATGCCGAAGCGCAGTTCGGCGGTTCGCGTGTCCACCTCGTCCTCGACCGGGGTGAGCAGATCCACCAGCACGGTGGCGAGCCCACTGTCGTTCAGTGTCCGGGCCACCGACACGTTGCGCGGGCTGTGCCGGGAACTGCCACTGCCGTGCGCGAACAGCACCACGCCGACCGGCTGGGCGGGCAGCGTCAGGTCGGCGGGGAGCTGGGCCTCCCCGATCGGCACCATCACCGTGCTGCGCTGCTCGTCCATGCCTCACCTCCGGGTGCTCACCGGTGCTGCGCGTACCCGGCCCGGCGCGCGCCACGCACGCCGGGGCGGTGTCACCGCCGGGCCGTGGGCGCGCCGCCGGGCCGCGTTTGCCCGCTGGGGCGTCGGGTACGCGACGAGCGACCGCAGACCGTGTCGGCGCCACCGCGCCCCGACGGATCGCGAGGATCGCCATGGCCAAGCAGCAGATCTCCCGGCAGCAGCAGCTGACCGAGCAGGCCCAGCGGGAACAGGACGCCGAG
>NZ_JAGPXZ010000289.1:0-7087 GCF_018070305.1 Micromonospora sp. M51
CTGCTCGACCTCTGCTTCGCCCGGCACGGCGAAGCCGGGATCCTGCCGTACTACATCTACATGAGCGACATGATCCCCAACGCCGAACACTGGCGGGTCCCGGTCTGGCACGCCCAGCAGCTCCAGCACGACATCATGGGCTACCTCCCCGGCTACGCGACCCCCCGGATCGTCTGCGACGTCCCGTTCGTCGGCAAGCGCTGGGTGCACATGCTCACCGACTACGACCGCGAGCGCGGCATCTCCTACTGGACCAAGAACTACCGCACCTCCATCGAGTCCGCCGACCTGGAGGCGCTCAACAAGCGCTACGCCTACTACGACCCGATCGACACCCTCCCCGAGGGCGGCCAGCAGTGGTGGAACGACCACCGCGACGACTGACCCACCAACGGCGACACCCCCGAGCAGACTGCCCGGGGGTGTCGCCGTTCCCGTCACCGGCAGCCCAGGGCCTCGACGTACCCTGTCGGCGACGTCCCCGCCGCGACCTCGTCGGCGTACCTCCAGAACACCTCCGGCCAGTCACCGGCCTGATCCATGTCCCGCAGCACCCGCCAGCCGTGACTCCCCCGCAGCGCCTCAGCGGCCTGCCGTGCCGCCTCCTCATCCCCGCTCGCTGTCGCCCGCCGCCACTGCTCAATCCACCCGCAACCCACCCGGGACGTCACCCCCACGCTGAACTGGTACGAGTCGCTGACCCCGATCTCCTCCAGCGCGGCCATATCGAACCCCGGCGGCAACGGCACGTCGGCGAGCACCTTCGCCGCCCGCTCCCGCACCGGCACGACCATCTCCGCCGGAAGCACCGCCAACCACGTCCGCGCATCCACCCGAACGATGGCCGCGAGAACCCGGTCCAGGTCCTTCCGCGACCAGTTCTCGGAGGACTTGATCTCCACGACCAGGTCGTCGCGGGGACGCAACAGCACCGTGAAATCACCGCTGAGGCTCTGGAACACATCAGCCGGCCAATCGTCCACCCGCACCGACCTTCCCGGCCCCGTCTCGCGCTGATTGGCATACCGGTCCGCGTACACGGACGCCGGATACCAGTTCATCTCCAGTTCCCGCGCACCCCGGCGAAACCTGACAGTGCCATAGTCCTGGGAGAACTCGGACAGCGCCGCCACCGTCCAACCGGTCTGGTCGACCAGTAACCGCGGGCTCCTCTCCGCCGCCTCCACCGCCGACGGCGGAAAAACGGCCCCGGCTCGCGCACCCGCGCTGACGAGCGGCGAGACCGCGTCGTCCTCGCCCTGCCCCCGCAACACCATGGACGCCGGCACGATGCTCACGAGCACGGCCGCCGCCGTCATGACGCCCGCGAAGCGACGCACCCACAACCGCCGCGGCGCCGACCCGACGGTACGCCGAACCAACGACTCGGACACGATGTCCTCCAGAAGGGTCTGCTTCACCCCACCGAGGTCCCCCAACATCCCGAGCCCACCCGGGTCGGCATCCCGAACCAGCTGGTCGGCACGCTCCTCCGTGCTCATCAGTCCTCCTTGCGGGTGGATGCGGTCAGTACGTCGAGTACATGTCCGGGCGGCCCCGGATCGTCGCCGACCAACGCCCGCAACCTCACCCGCGCCCGCGACAACCGGGTCCGGACCGCCGCGGCGGACACGCCCAGCACCGCGGCCACCTCATGCGGCTGCAGCCCCTCCCACACCGTCAGCATCAGCACCTCCCGGTCCATCTCGGCCAGACCCGACAGGGCCGCCCGAACGGCAAGCCGCTCCGGCACCTCACTGCCCGGATCGGTCACCGACGCGGCAATCTGCTGGCGTAACCGCTCACCGAGGCGCTGCCGGCGAACACCCCCACGGTGATGATTCGCCAGCACCCGCCGCGCGACCCCGTACAGCCACAGCCGGGCCGCACCGGCAACCGGAATGTCCTGCCGGCGACGCCACGCCACCAGGAAGGTCTCCGCGACCACGTCCGCCGCGTCCTCCGGATGCGCGACCCGCCGCAACGCGTACGCCAACAGCGACTCGAAATCCTCGGCGTACGCCCGCCGGAATCGGTCCTCGTCCTGCTCTGTCCCGGGGCTCACACCCACTCCATGTCCGGTGCGCCCCCAACCGTGACAGTCCACAGGCACTCCCCAGGAGAATCACCAACCCGCGAATGCCGTGCACCGCCTGCGGCTAGCGTCCACCACCATGGGACACCCGAGGACAGCGCCCGAAACGGGCACGGCCGACGGGGTCACGCTCGACGAAGTCTTTTTCGACGTCGTGTTCGTGCTCACCGTCACCCAACTTGCCAGCGCCCTCGAAACCCACAGCAACTGGGCTGGATTCGGAAGCAGCGCCCTGATCTTCGGCCTGCTCTGGTACCTCTACACCGGCTACGCCTGGCTCAACAACCACCTGCCACCCCGACGGAACGCCACCAGGCTGATGCTCTTCACCGGCATGGCCGGCTTCCTGCTCACCGCCGTCGCACTACCCGACGCCCTCACCCACACCGGCGCTCTCTTCGCCGTCGGCTACCTCGTCGTCGTCGCCGTCCACCTCATCCTGTTCCTTCACTCCGACGCCCGCAGCGGCGCACTTCGACTCGCTCCCTACAACATCGCCGCCGCGCTCCTCGTCCTGGCCGCCGCCGCGTTCACCGGCCCCGCCGTGCCCGCACTCTGGGCCGCCGCCGTCTTCACCCAGTCCGTCCTGCCCTACCTGCTCCCCCGCCTCTCCTGGACCGGCGCTCCCGCAGCCTTCCACCTGCGACCGGCGCACTTCGTCGAGCGACACGGCCTGCTCGTCATCGTCGCCCTCGGCGAATCCGTCGTCGCCATCGGCATGGGCGTACCGACCGAAGATCTCACCGCCGGAAAGGCCGCCGCGATCGTGCTCGCCCTCGCCCTACCCGTCGCCCTGTGGTGGACGTACTTCACCGACACGCGACCCGCCGAAGCTGCCCTCGCCGCCGCCGCACCGGCCACTCGCACCCGGCTGGCAGCCCGCGCCTACGTCCTCCCCCACTTCCTGTTGCTGATCGGGGTCATCGCCACCGTCAGTGGCCTGCACGCCGCCGTCGCCCATCCCGATGAGCCAGCTACCCCCGGTGCCGCCCTCGCCCTCAGTGGTGGCGTCGCGCTCTACCTGATCGGCATCACCGCCACCCGCCGCGCCCTGCGACTCCCCCTCCCCCTCAGCCGACCCACCACCGCGCTAGCGGCGCTGGCAACCACCGCCGTCGGCCCTGCCCTGGCCGCCCCCGCCCAACTCGTCGCCGTCACCGGCGTCGTGGTGCTCATGCTCGTGACCGACACCCTGCGCGCCTAAATCGACGTCAGCGCACCGGTCAGGCCTCACCCAGTACCTCGGACAACGGCGCCGGCACCAGCCCTCGCTTGCGCAACCCGGCCAGGATGTGCGGCAACGCCTCGTCGGTCATCGCCGCGTTCGCCTCGGTCACATGCATGATCACCACGGATCCGGGGCGGACGTGGTCCAGCACCGCGCGCACCAACGGCTTCCACGCGGTCGCGAACGGATCACCGCTGACCACGTCCCCGTCGACAACCGTCACACCCAACGGCGCCAACGCCTCCAACGCCGCCGCGTCGTGGCAGAGCCCCGGAAAGCGGAAGTAGCGGGTCTGCCGACCCCCGTACGGCTTGATCACCTCGAAGGTCTTCGCCACGTCCCGGGCCAGTTCGTCGACCGGCAGTGCGGGCAGGTCGTAGCAGTCAGTGGTGAACGCCGCGTGCCCGTAGGTGTGGTTGGCCAGTTCGAAGCGCGGGTTGTCGGCGATCCGCCGGGTCACGTCCGGATAGCGCCGCACCCACTTTCCGGTGAGGAAGAACGTCGCCGGCACCTGCTCCCGTTCCAGCAGGTCGAGGATGTGCAGGTTGGCGTACGACTTCACCCGACCGGCCCGCAGACTGGCAAGCATGGCGTCGGTCATGTCCGCGTCGAAGGTCAACGCGACCTTGTTACCGGTCCGCGGCCCGTTGTTCACCACCGGCGCCCTGGTGCCGGTCGGCGTCGCGCCCGGCACCGAGGCAACCGCCGACGGCGACGGGACACCGGCCGACGGAACAGCCGGGTCGGCACCTGCGGACGGCCCCACCGAAGAGGCAGCGACCGACGGCGCGACCGACGGCGCGGATGGGTTCGACGACGCGGACGAGCCGACGAAGACCGGCTGGCCCGAGGGAGGCACCCGGGACGCTTCACACCCGGCACCGCCAAGAATGGCCGCCACGACCAGTACGCCAGTTAACGGGCGAAGCCCAGATCGGATCACGCCGCAGATCATCGCAAACGCGAAAGCCGTTCACTGCCCCTGCGGTGTCGTCGTGAATGCCCACAGCACGACGGGTCCCCGGGCGCATCGCCGCCCGGGGACCCGCGAACCGCTCAGGTCACTTCGTGAACGAGTCCTTCACGTTGCGACCCGCGTCCTTGACGTTCTGACCGGCCTGCTTGGCGCGCGCGTCGCTCTGCTGGCTGGCGCCCTCGCCACGCATCCGCTCGTTGTCGGTCATATCGCCGACGCGCTCCCTCGCGGCGCCGGCTATCTGCTCAACCTTGTTCTTTGCCTTCTCGGTGAAGCTCATCGCGCCTCCTCGGTCTGGCGGTTGTCCTGGCTCGTGTGCCCGGTCTCTGGGTGCTGAAACCGGTGGTGCCGGTTGGCACACCTTGTAAGGCGTCCTAGGAAGATAGGTTGTGGTGGGGTCGACTGTCGGGGCAGTCCCACGATGGTTAACTGGCCGCATGGGAGAGCTCCTGCTGATCCGGCACGGCGAGACCACCTGGAGCGCCAGCCACCGGCACACCTCGTACACCGACCTGGAGCTGACCCCCGACGGCGAGCGACAGGCCCGCACGCTGGCCGCGTTCCTGGCCGCCCGGCGCTTCGTCACCGTGCTGGCCAGCCCCCGCTCCCGGGCGCTGCGCACCGCGCAGCTGGCCGGGCTCACCGTCGACAGCGTCGACGAGGACCTCAGCGAGTGGAACTACGGCGAGTACGAGGGCCGCACCACCGTCGACATCCACGACGACGATCCGCACTGGAACATCTGGACCGACGGCTGCCCCGGCGGGGAGTCCCCCGCGCAGGTGGGCGAACGCCTCGACCGGGTGCTGGCCCGTGTCACCCCGCTGCTCGACCGGGGCACCGTCGCGCTGGTCGGGCACGCGCACAGCCTGCGGGTGCTCGGCGCCCGCTGGATCGGCATGCCCCCGTCCGCCGGTGGGCGGCTACGCCTGGACACCGCAACGGTCAGCGCGCTCGGCCACGAACACGGCCGGCAGGTCATCCTGCGGTGGAACCAGCCGGCTCCTCCGGCGCCCGGGACCGCGACCGACTCGGTGCCGCAGCGGTGATCTTCGGCGGCCGGTTCTCGTACGGCGTGGACAACACCACGGTCGTGCGGGTGGTGACGTTCGCCGAGGTGCGGATCTCCTGCAGCACCCGCTCCAGGTCGGTGGGGCTGGCCACCCGCACCAGCAGCAGGTAGAAGTCCTCCCCCGCCACCGAGTAGCACGAATCGATCTCCGGCAGGTGGGCCAGCCGCTCCGGGGCGTCGTCCGGCTGCGACGGATCGAACGGCCGGATCGCCACGAACGCGGTCAGCGGCAGATCCAACGCCTCGAACGACACCCGGGCGGCGTACCCCTTGATCACTCCGCGCTGCTCCAGCCGGCGGACCCGCTGGTGCACCGCGGACACCGACAGCCCCACCCGCTCGGCCAGGTCGGTGTACGACAGACGGCCGTCGGCGGTCAGCGCGGCGACGATAGCGCGGTCGATCTCCTCCACGGCGTGCAACCTACCGGGAAAATCGCCGCACGGCGACGCGGTACCTCCGGTGGCGGGCCGCGACGGGCCGTGACGCACCCACCGCGACCGCGCCACCGGGCGCCGCCGTCAGCCCTTCGCGAGGGCCCGGGAGATCACCATCCGCTGGATCTGGTTGGT
Organism: Micromonospora sp. M51; assembly: GCF_018070305.1. Lineage (NCBI taxonomy): Bacteria > Bacillati > Actinomycetota > Actinomycetes > Micromonosporales > Micromonosporaceae > Micromonospora > Micromonospora sp. M51. The sequence goes on from NZ_JAGPXZ010000289.1 coordinate 5,944, forward strand.
GCCCTCCACGATCTGCAACACCTTCGCCTCGCGCATGTACCGCTCCACCGGGTGGTCGGCCACGTACCCCGCGCCGCCGAGCACCTGCACCGCGTCGGTGGTCACCCGCATCGCCATGTCGGTGGCGAAGAGCTTCGCCTTGGCCGCCTCGATCGCGTACGGGCGGCCGGCGTCGCGCAGCCGGGCCGCCGCCAGGGTCAGCGCGCGGGCGGCGGAGATCTGGGTGGCCGCGTCGGCGAGGAGGAACCCCAGCCCCTGGAAGTCGATGATGGAGCGCCCGAACTGCTGCCGCTCCCGGGCGTAGGAGACCGCGTAGTCCAGGGCGGCCTGGGCCAGCCCGACCGCGCACGCCGCGATGCCCAGCCGACCGGAGTCCAGCGCGGACATCGCGATGGTGAAGCCCATCCCCTCGCCGCCGATCAGCCGGTCCGCCGGCACCCGGGCCTCGTCGAAGGCGATCTGCGCCACCGGAGAGGCGCGCAGCCCCATCGTCCGCTCCGCCGCCTGCGGCGTGATGCCCGCCGTGCCCGCGTCGACGACCAGGCAGGAGATCCCCTTCGGGCCGGGCCCGCCGGTGCGGCAGAAGACGTTGTAGAAGTCGGCCATCCGGGCGTGGGAGATCCACGCCTTGGTGCCGGAGACCAGGTACGCGTCGCCGTCGCGCTCGGCCCGGGTGCTCAGCGCCGCCGCGTCCGAGCCACCCTGCGGCTCGGAGAGGCAGTACGCGCCGAGCAGCTCGCCACCGAGCATGTCCGGCAGCAGCTTGCGCTGCTCGTCGCTGCCGAACGCCGCCACCGGGTAGCAGGACAGGGTGTGCACGCTGACCGCCTCGGCAACGGCGAGCCAACGGCTGGCCAGGATCTCCAACACCTGCAGGTACACCTCGTACGGCTGCGCCGCGCCGCCGTACTCCTCGGGGTACGGCAGGCCGAGCAGGCCGGCGCGGCCCAGCGTCCGCAGCACCTCGCGGGGGAACTCGGCGCGTTCCTCGAAGGCCGCGGCCTTCGGCGCGAGCTCGCGGGCGGCGAGCTCGGTGGCGAGATCCCGCAGGTCGGGGGCCTCGGCGGTGGGGAGGTTCCGGTCGGCAGTGATCGCGCGGTGTGGGCCGTGGGGGTGGGGTTGGGCCGTTGGCCGCCGTCCGGTG
>NZ_JAGPXZ010000029.1:0-18098 GCF_018070305.1 Micromonospora sp. M51
CGGTGAGCCCGTCGAAGACGGTGAGGAACGGGGTCTCCTTGAGCGTCTCCGCGCTGCGCTGCGTGGTGGTGGCGACGCTGCTCGCGCCGAGGATCTCCTGCAGCTTGACCTGGTTCTGCGGCTCCAGCGCCCACTTGATGAAGGTGCCCGCCTCCTCCTGGTGCTCGCTCGCCTCGTTGATGACGACCGGGGCGAGGATCGCGCCCTGCTTGCGGACCGGGAACGGGATGGGGGCGACGCTGAAGTTCAGCTTGGCGTTCTGGCCGCGGGTGGCGGTCACGTAGCCGCCGTTGTTGAGCTCCATCCCGACCTTGCCCTCGGCGAACATCCGCCGGAACGTCGCCGCGTCGGCTCCGCGCGGGATCACGTTCGCGTCGTAGAGGTCCTTGAACGCCTGCAGGCCCTTGAGGTTCTCGGGCGAGTTGATGGTCAGGTTCTTCCCGTCGGACCAGGCGCCGCCGAAGCCGTAGACGTAGTTGAAGATGTCCTGCCAGACACCGGCCTCCTCGGCCTCGGTCTGGCGGAACGCCAGACCGAAGACGTCGCCCTTGGTCAGCGACTTCGCCGTCGAGGTGAACTGCTCGAAGGTGGTCGGCGGCGTCGGGATCAGGTCCGCGTTGTAGAACATCGCGTAGTTCGACGCTTCGAAGATGACGCCGTGCCGGACACCGTCGTGGACCATGAACTGGTCCGGCTGCTTGAGCAGGTCGTACTTGCTGGCGTCGATCACCTTGTCCAGCGGCGCGACGAGGCCGGCGTCCGAGGCCGCCTCGAACTCGGGCATGTCGAAGCGGACCAGGTCGGGGCCCTTGCCGCTGCCCATCTGGGTGAGCACGGTCTGGCCGAAGGTCGGGTACGGCACCGCGGCGGCGGAGACCTGGACCTTGGTCTGGCTCTGGTTGAACTCTTCGAGCCACTTCGTCAACAGGGGCCCACGGCCGGGGTCGCCGAAGGTCGAGGCGGCGAAGGTCAGTTTGGTGACGCCGTCACCGGAGTCGCCGTCCGAGCCGCAACCGGTCAAGAGAGCGGCAACCAAGCCCAGGGCACATGTCGCCCTGACGATGCCGAAGCGAGAGCGCTGATTACCCATCGTTACTCCACTGTTACGAGTTGGCGTCAAGGGGGTGAAATTGCAACGATCGTAGCGCCATGTGCAACGGTGTCAAGTGGCGATTGCGCATCGCGTCATCTATATTGCACAATATGCAATGACAGCGACGGCGCTATCCGTCGCGCGAGGGGAGAAACAGCCTTGGCGCAATCGATTCGTCGCGCGATCGACCTCATCCGGCGATCCGCGGAGCACCCGCTGTCCCTTACCGAGGCTGCGGACGTGCTCGGCGTCCACAAGTCCACAGCCCTGCGCATCCTGCAAACACTGGAGTCCGCGCGCTTCGTCCGTCGGACCGGCGCGGGCACCTACGTGCTCGGCAGCGGCCTGATCGAGTTGTCCGAGCTCGCGCTCGGCTCGATGGACCTCCGCCAGCCCGCGGCCGCGCACCTTCGTGCGCTGCAACGCGAGACCGGCCACACCGTACACCTGGCGCAGCTGACCGGCGACGAGATCATCTATATCGACAAGGTGGACAGCCCGGCGTTCGACGCCGTCAAGCTGCCGTCACGGGTGGGACGCGCGGTGTCGATCTACGCCAGCGCCGTCGGCAAGACGATCCTGGCGTACCTGCCCCGGCAGGAGCGCGACCGCCTGCTCTCCCACGTCGTCTTCGAGAAATTCACCGACACCACCTTCACCGACCACGACGCCCTGGAAGCCGAACTCGCCCGCATCCAGCAGTGCGGCTGGGCCATGGACAACGGCGAGCACGACGCCTACGTGATGTGCGTGGCCGCGCCGATCAGGGATTCACGGGGTCAGGTCATCGCCGCCGCCTCGATCACGGCGATCGAGGTCATCGCGAGCCTCGATCAGCTGAAAAGCAACCTTCCGCTGTTGCTGGAGACCGCCAACAAGATCTCGTACGAGCTCGGCTACGCACCGCCAGCGACGGCGAGCCCGGAAGGTGCCGGCCACGGCGCGACCTGAGCGCGCCCGGCCCGGACGATCACCGCGTCGGCGGCGCCGACCCGCCGGTGATCCGGTGGTGCTCGTCGGTCTCCATGTCGATGAAGGCCTGGATCATGCCCCGGTAGATCCGTTCGATCAGATCCGGGTCGGCGCCGGCCTCGCCCGCCAGCGCGCGGACCCGGGCCACCACCTGCGCCACGCGCTCCGGTGCGCGGACCGCCTGACCGTCGCTCTTGAGCGGGGCGGCCTGCCGGACCAGCGCCTCGCGCCGGGCGAGCAGGCCGACCAGGTCACCGTCGAGTTCGTCGATCCGAGCGCGGATCTCGGTCAGTGTCACAGCGGTCTCTGTCACGCCGGAAATCGTCGCACGACGACGACACGATCAGGCGACCCGTTCACCGGCCGTCGCGTCAATTGCCCGCTTCGCCCTAATCTCGACAACGTTCACGTTCGCCCCCAGCACGGCAACCACGGGACCGGGTCCAGGTCTGCGAGGGTACGAAGACCGGCCCACCGTTTCCCCAGTGCCTGCGCACGACTCCCACGTACGTGGTCCTCAATGGAGGGTCGGGGTCGAACCACGACTCCCTGCTCCTCCCCAGCAGCCGGATCAGCGGCATCGAGTGTCCGTTCATCACCACCGCCAGTGCCCCGAACTATTGGCTGGAGGCGTGGAACAACGCCCAGCCGGGGCAGCCCGGTCACGTCGTCTACCCGCACATCGGGCTGGGCGTCAACTCCGCCGACCCGACGATCCGGATGCAGGACCAGTTGCACATCCACCTGGCCGGCATCCACTCGGGAATCCAGACGCAACTGAACAACCACGACAGTGCGATCAGCAACGATCCGACGCGGTGGCGCAACCAGATCGTGCCGGTCTGGGGCCTGACCAGCACCGGCCTGCCCGCCCCCCGCTCGTACCGGGTGCTGCACGTCGCGAACCTGAACGGGAACCTCTTCCGGCTCCTCCTGGACAGCGTGGTGCGGCCGACCGGGACGACCATGGCGGCGCAGATGCTGGCCGTGACGCCCCGACTGACCGGAAGCGGCGGGTTCTACGTGCTGAACAGTGAGCCCGGCCTGCCGGTTCCGGCCGGGCAACCCGGTGGCACGGGCACCGTCGACTTCCTGCTCGCGTACGGCTGAGGGGTCGACCCGGTGTCAGCGGCGCCGGTGCTGGCGCCGGCACGCAGGCCCTGATCGATAAAGTTGATCAGCCAGGTGAAACTCTCGTCGACCGACGTGTCGATCTGGAACCCGCCGGCCGCCTCCAGGGTCGCGAACCCGTGCAGGACGCTGCGCAGCGTCCGCATGGCGTGGATCTCCTGGCCCGGGTCCAGCCCGTACCCGCTGAGCATGGCCGCCCAGGAGGCGAGCACCCGCTCGCTGGCCGGAATGAACGGGTCGTCGGGGCCGGTCGGGCGGACCGCGTTGGCCGCCGCGTACCGGCCGGGGTGTTCCCGCACGTACGTGCGCATCGCCTGCGCCCCCGCGGCGAGCGCGTCGCTACCGGACCGACCCTGGATGGCGTCACGGATGACGTCGCCGGCCTCGGTCATGGCCAGGATCGCGATCCGGTGTGCCAGGTCGGCCTGGCTGCTGACGTGCTTGTAGAGCGAGGGGGTCTTGATCCCGAGCCGTTCGGCGAGCAGGCCCATGCTGAGGTTGTCGAAGCCGACCTCGTCGACAAGCGCGGCGGCGGCTTCGGTGACCGACGCCGGGGTGAGCCGAGCCTTAGGCATTGGTCAGCGTCCGGGCGAGGAAGGGCAGGGCCAGGGCGACGACCTCGTCGGGCGTCTGCGTGTGCGGGTAGTGTCCCGCGCCCTCGATGACGGCCAGCTCGCCGAGCCCCTGCGGCAGGTCGGCGATGATGCGTTCGCCCTCGGCCCGCGGGTCGGCCCAGTCGGGGTCGACGCTGCCCTGGATCACCAGGACCGGGCAGGTGACGTTGGGCAGCTGCCGACCAGCGTCGGCGGCGCTGGTCTTGGCCATGGCCTGGAGGGCCTTCATCCGGCCGGGCTCACTCATCTTGGCCTCGATGCGCGCCAGCTCGCTGTCCCAGTCGGCGGGCTTGGTCGGGATCGCCAGGTTGAGGTAGTTGCGCCAGCTCGCCACGCTGCCCCGCAGCAGCACCTGCGCCAGGTGCAGGTAGCCGGCCCGGTAGCGCTTGACCCTCACCAGCCCGGCGAGGTCGATGGACTGCGCGCGGGTGAACGGCGCCAGCTCGATGACGCCGGAGATCACGTCGGGCGCGGTCGCCGCCGCGATGGTCGCGGCACCGCCGCTGATCGACTGGCCGATGAGCACCGCCGGGCCGCCGAGGTGGCGTACCACGGCGACGAGATCGTCAGCGATGTCGGTGCGGCTGTAGCCGTCCCAGCCGAGGCTGGAGTCACCGCAGCCGCGGATGTCGACGGCGGCGACCCGGTATCCGGCGGCGGCCAGGGCCGGAGCGACGAACCGGTACGAGTGCCGGCTGTCGCCCATGCCGTGCGCCAGAACGACCAGTGGCCCCTGCCCGGTGAGGTCGTAGGCGATGGTGTTGCCGGCAATGTCCAGGTATTCGGTCATGACGCCTCCACAGCGAGCTAATGCGATTAGCTTAAGGCTAACCGCATTAGCCGCAGAGGGCAAACGGCTGGCCCGGTTACCCGCCGCCACCCATGCCGAGCTGGGGATAGAGGGCATCGGGGGCGACGACCGCCCCGGCCGGCCGGACGACGCTGACCGTCGACCCGAAGTCGCTGTAGCGCAGGGACGCGCTCGGCAGACCACTGGCCTCCGGCATCAGGAAGCTGACCAGCCGACCCTCGGTGTCCAGCATCGCCCGGAACGCGTGTCGCCGTGCGCTGTCCGGAAAGACACCACCGGGATCGAGCCGGAAGCTGATCCCGTTACCGACGCCGATCCGGCTCGCGTCGATCGTCCCGGTGATCTGACGGCCGTCGGCACGTGCGGTGACGATCGCGTCGATGAGGCGGCCCGAGCCGCCGGAGTCGTTCCTGCCCGGCGCGAAGCTCAGGGCGAAGCCCGCCGGCACTCGGGCCGGGTCGAGGACCATCCACTGGTCGCCCACGCCCCGCAGGAGCTGACCGGCCTTCAGGTAGACGTCGTCGTCGATCATCCGGATCTCGATCGTCCCGCCCGGCGCCGTGATCGTGGCGTTCACACGCTTGTTGACGTTGTCGGTGTGCGACAGCGAGGTGATCTGGCTGGCGATGTCGACGTCGCTGCGAAAGCTCGTCTGATTGACGAACGCCGTGCCCGCCCGCAGCAGACCGACCGCCTCGGCGGTGGCGGCGGCGTCGGCGCTGGCGCTGGCGCTGGCGCTGGCGGTCGACTCCGGAGCGGTTCGAGGTTCCGGGTCGCGCTCCGCCCGCGTGCCGACCGAGCAACCCAGCAGAAGCAGGCCCACAGAGATGCCGGCCAGCGTGGCTCGACGTGTCATGGCCATCACGGTAGGCGCGACCCGCAAGGTGTGGTGACCCGTATAGTGCCGCGATGGAAACGGACCCGGTACGGCAGGCTTACACGTCCGTCGCAGAGCTGTACATCGAGATGTTCGGCACCAAGGAGCAGGTACACCCCGACGACCTCGCCCTCATCGAGCGACACCTGGGGGATCGACAGGGCCCGGTGCTCGATCTGGGCTGCGGGCCAGGCCACCTCACCGGTTACCTCCGGGCACTCGGTGTCGACGCGGCGGGGATCGACCTGGTCCCCGAGTTCATCGCGCACGCGCGGGCCGCCCACCCGGACGTCGAGTTCCGGCTCGGGTCGCTGGCCCACCTCGACGTCGCCGATGGGTCCGTCGACGGCATCCTGGCCTGGTACTCGTTGATCCATCTTCCGCCGCAGGAACTCGACGGCGTACTCACCGAGTTTCGCCGGGCGCTGGTCCCGGCCGGGCGGTTGGTGCTGGGCACCTTCTCCGCCGACGAGGTCGGCGCCTTCGACCACAAGGTCGTGACCGCCTATCGGTGGCCGCTCGACGCGCTCTCCGAGCGACTCACCCAGGCCGGCTTCCGGGAGGTCGAACGCCTACCCCGAGCCGGCGACGACCAGCACCGACCGCACGCCGCCATGGCCGCGGTGGTGGTGTGAGGCCGCCGAGGGCCGGCCTCCCCTCCAGGGAGCCCGGCCCTCGCGCAACTGCGCACCCGCGTCGAACCAGCGTCCGGTTCGGCGGCAGCACCCTCAGGCGTTGAGCTTCCCGGCGATCTTGACCACCCGCGAGGCCATGTGGTCCAGGGCGGCGAACTGGGCGTCGCCCAGCGGGGCGTCGTTGTTGCCGCCGGTGACGTGCGAGACGCCGTACGGGTTGCCGTCGGCGAACTTCAGCGGGTCGGTGTAACCCGGGGGCACGATCAGGCCGCCGAAGTGGTGGATGGTGTTGTAGAGCGCCAGCAGGGTCGACTCCTGGCCGCCGTGCGCGGTCATGGACGCGGTGAACCCGGCGTACACCTTGTCGGCGAGCAGCCCCTGCGCCCACTGCGGACCGAGGGTGTCGATGAACTGCTTGAGCTGGCTGGCGACGTTGCCGTACCGGGTGGGGGTGCCGAACAGCACCGCGTCCGCCCAGACGACGTCGTCGGCGGTCGCCTTCGGCTCGTTCTTCGTGGCGTCGAAGTGCTGGCTCCAGGCGGCGTTGGAGGCGATGGCCTCGCCCGGGGCGAGTTCCGGAACCTGACGCAGTCGCACCTCGGCGCCGGCCTTCTCGCCAGCCTCGGCGAGGCGCTTGGCCATGGCGTGCAGGGTCCCGGTGGACGAGTAGTAGATGACGGAAAGCTTGGTCATCGGAGGCATCCCTTCCCAAAGTAGTTGCTGTCGATAAATTTGCGGCCGCAACAATCTCGACTGTAGCAGTCGCCTCGCGGCACCCCAACGTCCTGCCCATGCCCGCCGCCGTGACGGAGCACACCACCCGACGGGCGCCGCGTTCCCACGTCACGACCCGTCCGGAGAGCTGGCCGGCTGCTGCCCCGGCCAGAACGGCCACTCCTCGAACGACCGGCACCGGCCGTCGCCGGCGAACCGGATGACCCACAGGTCGCGGTACTCCTGCTCGACCGGGTCGCCGTAGCGGACCTCCTGGCGCGACACGGCGGTGTCACCCTCGACCGCGACGATCTCCGCGGTCATCTGGAACACCTCGTCGGGACCCTTGCGCTGCTTCTCCCACATCCGGGCGATGGCCGGCAGCCCGACGACCGGCGTCCAGTACGGGCCCTGCTGGTAGCTCGCGTCCTCGGTGAAGAGCCCGACCAGGCCATCCGTGCCCGGCGTACGCCAGAGTCGCTCGTAGGCGGCGAGCCAGTCCTCGACGTGCGTACGGTCCATGGAATTCACCTTGCCACCCCGGCGGCGGCCAGCCGGGCGAACCCGCAGGCTGCCGGGGGTGCGGGCACGCTCGGGTGAGCGGGGCGCGAGCCCGGCGTCGGCGCCGCAAACCTTGACACCGAACGGCATACCCCGCCAGACTTCCCGATGCTAATTCGATTTAGCGTCCATCGAAACCCCTCGACTGCCAGTGCCCGGACCAGACCGCGACGTGCGACCACAGAGGAGTCTTCGCGCATGAGGGAAACGACCGGAAGACGCAGGCTCCGGCTTGCGATCTCGATTCTCGCGTTCACGGCACTCGGAGCGGGGGCCGTCGCCCCCGCGCCAGCTGCCGCCGCCGGCAGGCCCACCCCCGCGCCGGGCGCGACCGTCAAGGCGGACCGCACCTCACCCACCGGCTACACCGTCACGTTCGTCTACCGCAACCCGCACGCCACCCAGGTCCGCCTCGCCGGCGACCTGACCCTGCTCGACGTCAACACCGGCACCACGCGCTACCAGCCGGAACAGTGGCAACCGGGGCGCTACCACTCCGGCGGCACCGAGTTCCTCCGCGACATGACCAGAGACCCGAAGGGGAACTGGTCGGTCTCGGTCCCGCTGCACGCCGGAGGCCTCAGCTACTGGTACCGGGTCTGGGACCCGACCCAGGGCTGGGAGAACAAGCGCATCTGGGATCCCGCCTCGACGAACCCGCGGCCCCCGGGCGAGTCCTCGTTCCGGGTCAGGAACAACGACGTTCTCGACGCCGTGTCCGTGCCGTACGCCGAGAAGCAGAACGACCCGGTGCTCAAGAAACGCGCGGGCTACGAGTTGCCGGTGGCCGACCGCGCGAAGCGGGGCACGGTCACCTACATCCCGTACACCACGATCCTGGGCGACAGCGGCCACTACCTCGGCGTGTACCTGCCGGCCGGCTATGACGCCAACCGCGCGCAACCGTACAAGGTCGCGTACCTCGCGCACGGCATCTTCGGCGACGAGACCGACTTCATGGTCCCCGCGAACGTCCCGAACATCCTGGACAACATGATCGCCAAGGGTGAGATCGAGCCCACAGTGGTCGTCACCATGGGCAACCACTTCACGGGCACCAGCCTCGGCTTCGCCTCCTACAACCAGACCAACGCGGCCAACAACCTGGTCCAGACGATCCTGCCCCTCATCGAGGGCCGCTACCACGTCTCGACCGAACGCTCCGGGCGCGCCTACGCCGGGTTCTCGTACGGCGGGATGACGGGCGGCGTCGTGATCAGGAACTACCCGACCACCTTCGGGTTCTACGGACACTTCTCCGGCAACCCGTCGCTCACCACCGGGGACTACGACACCATCGCCAACGCGGTCGGAGACGACGACCTCTCCGTCTTCCTCGGCAACGGCGTCTTCGAGGGCAACCTCAACGCCCAGAACGCCATCGCTGACAACTTCCGGGCCCGGGGGTACGCCGCCGCGACGGCCCAGGTTCCCGGCGCGCACGACGGGATGACGGCGGGCCAACTGTTCACGATCTTCGCCCGGGACCATCTGTGGTCCGGGGTGGACTCGGTGTCGGTGACGCCCGCGTCGGTGAACCTGACGACAGGGTGGAACTGGACCAGGCAGTTCCGCGCCCGGGTGACGACCAACGAGGGCGTGAGCCCGGCGGTGACGTGGTCGGTGCGGGGGGCGACCTCCCCGGACACCACCATCTCCACGGCGGGCCTGCTCTCGGTCGCCGCCGGGGAAACCGCGTCGTCGCTCACGGTGGTGGCGACGTCGGTGATCGATCCGACCAAGTCCGCTTCGGCCCAGGTCACAGTGGTGCCGGCGGGCACGGCACGGGTCACGGTGAAGGCGAAGGCCGCGCCTGCCTCGGTCGTTCGCGGTGACACGTTCACACTGCGCGTCGACGTACGGGCACAGTCGCCGCACCCGAAGGCTCCGACGGTGACCGGCGAGGTCGCGGTCACCTTCGGCGGCGCGACCCACGTGGTGGCGCTGCGCGGTGGTGCGGCCGTCGTCGACCTGCCGACCGACGGACTGTCCGCGGGGGTGTACCCGGTGCACGTCGCCTACTCCGGTGACCCGGTGCACGCCCCCACCGCGGCCGTCCACCAGCGGCTGCGGGTCCGCTAGACAAGCAGGCGGGGTGGGCCGGCGGCCTTCCGGCGTCGGCCCCCCCGTCAGCTGAGCGTCCGGACCGTCAGCTCACCCCCCGAACCGCCTCGATGATCGACTCGGCGACCTCACTCGGGTCGGCCACCGCCATCGCGTGCGACCCGCCGACGACCTCGCGCTGCCCCCGAGGGTTGGCCCGCTCGGCCATGAAGCGGTGCGCCTCGACCGGGATGTTCTTGTCCAGGTCCCCGAACACGAACCAGCTGGGCAGCGACCGCCAGGCAGGGTCGCCGGTGAGCTGGTCTCCCAGGGCCTGCTCGGTGATCGGCCGCTGGGTCCGGGCCATCAGCGCGGCCATGTCGCCCGACGCGTCCGCGCAGAACTGCGCGTGGTACCGGTCCTGGGCGATCGCCACCTCGTTGCCACCGGTCGACACCGGGTACTGCACCAGCGTGTCGGCCAGGGTGCTGCCGGGGAACTTGCCCGACAGCGACAGTGCCGACTCCCCGGTGTCCGGGGCGAAGGCGTTGACGTACACGAGGGCCCGCACCGAGGTGTCGCCGGCCGCGGCCTGCGTGATCACCATGCCGCCGTACGAGTGGCCGACGAGGATGATCGGTCCACCGATCCCGCGTACGACATCCCGCACGTACGCGGCGTCGCCCGCGACGCTGCGCAGCGGATTCGCGACGGCCACCGAGTCGTACGCGGCGCCCATGCGCTCGAGCACTCCGTTCCAACTCGCCGACTCGGCGAACGCCCCGTGCACGAGCACGATGGTGGGCTGTGGATCAGGCATGACTGGTGCCCCCTCACTCCGTGAAGCTGTTCACCGCCGGTCGCACTGGTACGCCTGGATACCCGTCACGCGAATGTGAAACGTCCGGTCCCGGTGGCCTGCACCGGTCCTGCCGAACGCGTCGGTCGGCGGGCCAGCGCCGTAAGCTGCATCAACCCCGATGGGCAGGAGGCTGCGGTGGCGGCGACGACGAACACTGCGACGGTGGCCGAGGTGATGGCCGAGCTGGCCGAGCTGGCGGACCCGAGGGCACGCGAGGTGAACGCCAGACACGGTGACGATCATGGTGTGAACCTCGGCGCGCTTCGGGCGCTCGCGAAGCGGCTGAAGACGCAGCACGATCTCGCGCGCCAACTCTGGGCGACGGGTGAGTCCGCGGCGAGACTGCTGGCGATCCTGATCTGTCGTCCCCGGGCGTTCACGAGTGACGAGTTGGACGTCATGGTGCGCGAGGCGCGCACCCCGAAGGTGCACGACTGGCTGGTCAACTACGTGGTGAAGAAGAACCGGCACGCCGACGAGCTGCGGCTGGCCTGGTTCGCCGACGCGGATCCCGTGGTCGCGAGCGCCGGGTGGGCGCTGACCACCGAACGCGTGACGAAGAGTCCCGAGAGTCTCGACCTCCCGGGACTGCTCGATGTGATCGAGACCGAGATGGCGGACGCGCCGGATCGCCTCCAGTGGGCGATGAACCACTGCCTGGCGCAGATCGGGATCGAGCACGCCGAGCACCGCGCTCGGGCGATCGACATCGGCGAACGCCTGGGGGTGCTCAGGGACTACCCGACCTCCCCCGGCTGCACGTCTCCGTTCGCGCCGATCTGGATCACCGAGATGGTCCGCCGCGCGGGATAGACAGCACCTTCCCGGACGAGCCCTCGGAACGGGGTCGACGCCGTCCGGCACTCGTCCCTATAGTGAGTTCCATTATGGGACTTACTACCTTCTGGCGGTGGTGGGTCGCCGGCACGACCAGCCACCTCGGCTCGGCGGTCGGCGCGCTGGCCCTACCGCTGACCGCGCTGAACGTGCTCCACGCGTCGGCCTTCGAGATGGGTCTGATCACCGCGGCGGGCTATCTGGCGTACCTGCTGATCAGCCTGCCGGCCGGGGTGATCGTGCAGCGCGTGCCGCTGCGCGGCATGCAGGTCGGCCTGGACCTGGTCCGGGCCCTCGCCATCGCGTCGGTCCCGCTGGCCTGGTGGCTCGGCATGCTGACCGTGGCCCAGCTGATCGCTGTCGCCCTGGTGGTGAGCTTCGCCAACGTGCTGTTCGACGTGGCGAACCAGACGTTCCTGCCGGAGATCGTGCCGGCCGCGCAGTTGCAGGCCCGCAACAGCCTCACCTCCGGCACCCATGCCGCCACCACGCTGGGCGGGCCGTCCCTGGGCGGCTTCGCGGTGGCGGTGCTGGGCGCGGTGCCGACGCTCTTCGTGGACGCCGTCAGCTATCTGGTCTCCGCGGTGTTGCTGCGCACCCTGCCGGCTCGCCGGGTGCAGCGACCGGCCGAGCGACCACCGATGGTCACGATGATCCGCGAGGGCTGGCATTTCGTGCTCCGACACCCGATCATCGGACCAGCCATGTGGGACGCCACCGCGACGAACTTCGTCAGCGGCGCGATGCTGGCCCTCTTCCCGTTCTACCTGGTGCGCGAGCTGCACGCATCGCCGATCCTGGTCGGGCTGCTGATCGCCACCGACGGTCTCGGCACACTCATCGGCGCCGCGCTGACGACCCGCTTCACCAACCGGTTCGGCACCGCCCGCGGCCTGATCATCGCGGCCTTCGTCGGCGTGGCCGGCGCGCTCATCATCCCGCTGGGCACCGGCATCGCCGCATTCCTGGCCTTCGCGGCCGGAAACCTCATCCTCGCCAGCTCCACAGTGGTGCTCAGCGTGACCACCCGCACGTACCGGATGCTCGCCAGCCCACCGGAGCTGTTGTCCCGGGTGATCGCCACCGTCAAGTTCGTCTCCTGGGGCGCCATCCCGGTCGGTGGCCTGCTCGCCGGCCTCCTGGCCGGGCCGCTCGGTGCCCGCACCACGTTGCTGATCTTCGGGGCGCTCACCGTGCTGTCCCCGATCATCTACCTGTCGACGCCGATCCGCGGCCTGCGCGACCTGCCACTCGACAGCGCGCCGGCCCCCACCGAGGCCAGGGTGTGAAGCCCACCCCCGCTCCGTCCACAGTGCTCGGCCAGGACATCGACAGAAGGTGTAGCCAACGGTTCACCGGGGCAAGAACCCGCACATGAGGCAAGCGACACTGCGGCACGGGTACCTGCCCGACCAGCGGCACCGCACCGGCGAGCCCGGCCGGGCAGGGCCGGCGACGTCGCTGCCGACGGCCGCCGGCTGATGCGGTTGAGGCACAGCCTTCCCCCGATGGCGCTCGGGGCGGCGGCGCTCGGGGCGGCCCTGGGCGCCAGCCCCGCCCACGCCGACAGCCCGTCACCGTCGCGTCTCCCGCCGCTGGAGGTCGCCACCTCGCCGCAGGCCCTCTCGGTTTCGGTGGACGACGTCGTCGAGGTGCAGCTGGATGTCCCACTGCCTGTGCGGACCACTGCCGTCCCGCTGCCCCTGCCGTCCACGGACCCGCTGCCCCTGCCGTCGATAGAACCGCCGCCCCTGCCGGTACCGACACTGTCGGCCAGGCCGGTACCGACAGTGTCGGCCAGGCCGGCCACCACCGCGCCACGTCGTCCGGCCCGTGCTCCCTCGTCGCCGCGCACCACGCCGACGCCAGCCGCCTCGGTCCCGCCTGCCGTACGCGTTGACCAGTCGGCGCCGTCGACGGTGTCCCCGGGCGGTGCCCACGGCAGGTCCGATGGCCGCGCGTCGGATCGGGCGCGGCCAACGACGGCCACCGTCACCGGTGAGCGGCCCGTCCCGCCGGCCCGTCCCGCACCGGGGCCGCCGGTGTTCGTCGTGGCGCTCGCCACCGGGCCGGCCACCACCAGCACCGGCGGTGCCGAGCCACCTCCGTCGACAGCCGAAGCTCCGCCATCCATCCCGCTGCTGCGGGCCGGGTTCACCGTCAGCGCCGTCGACCTGCGCGCTACCGGTCTACCGGTGGAGCGGGGTCCTCCCCCACCCCGGTAGCTCCTGATCGCCCACTCACGTCCACGACGTTGATCAGGAGAGACTCATGGAAATCGCCGTCATCTGGATCCCCGCCGACATCGAGCCGTCGGAGCCCGCCGTCGCGAAGTGTCTCCGCCACCTTCGCCGACACTCGTACCGATTCGCGGGAACCGTGCGGGCACCGTGGGAGACCGTCGAACAGAGCATGATCGACGGGGAGGTGGATGTCGTCGTCATCGCCGATTTCGCCCACCTCCCGCCGGACCGGTCCCCCCGGATCGAGCTGGCCAGCGCCACCGGAGACGATGCGGACGGGGACCAGCCGGCTCCCGACACCCAGCAGCACTGACACCACGAAGCGCCCCGTCCGCAACGAACGGGGCGCTTCGTCGATCTGGTAGCGGGTCAGCCGCGGGACAGCTCGCCCCGCCGAAGGCCGGCCTCCCGACGGGTCAGGCGGCGACGGCCGCCCGGACGTCGTCGTCGGCGTCGCGCAGCCGGGCCGCGGCCTCCTCGGCGGTGCAGTTCGCCAGCAGCAGCACGATGGCCGTCTTGGCGTGCCCGCGCGCCGCCGCGAGCGCCCGCGCGGCGGTGTCCAGGTCGGTGTCGGCGGCCTCGGCGACGATCCGACGGGCCCGGTCGACGAGCTTCTCGTTGGTGGCGTTCATGTCCACCATCAGATTGCCGTAGACCTTGCCCAGCCGGGCCATCGCGGCGGTCGACAGCATGTTGCAGACCAGCTTCTCGGCGGTGCCGGCCTTGAGCCGGGTGGAGCCGGTGAGCACCTCGGGCCCGGTGGGCACCTCGATGGCGACGTCGGCGTGCCGGCTGGTCACCGCGTCGGTGTTGCAGGCCACCGAGACGGTCGCCGCGCCGCGCGCGCGGGCGTGGTCCAACCCGCCGACCACGTACGGGGTACGGCCGCTGGCGGCGAGCCCGACCACCGTGTCGCGGGCGGTCAGGCCGACCGCGTCGAGGTCGGCGACGGCGCGGGTCGGGTCGTCCTCGGCGCCCTCGACGGCGACACCGAAGGCGCGTGCCCCGCCGGCGAGCAGCCCGACGACCCGATCGGGCGTGGTGCCGAAGGTGGGTGGGATCTCGACGGCGTCGAGCATGCCGATCCGGCCGCTGGTGCCCGCGCCGAGGTAGATCAGCCGTCCGCCCTGGCGTAGCGACGCCACGATGACGTCGACGGCGGCGGCGATGTCCGGCACGGCCCGGCGGACGGCCTCGGCGACCGTCTGGTCCTCGTCGTTCATCGCGAGAAGCAACTCGGTGGGAGACATCCGGTCGAGGTCGCTGGTCTTGTCGTTGCGGGTCTCGGTGCCGAGGGTGCTGAGGTCCACGGGGTGCTCGTTCCTCTCGCTGGTGTGCAGTCGCCGGCCGGCGGGGCGCGGATCTCCGGTCGCCCGGCGGCCCGGGACGGCTCGTCGTCGAGCGCGTCCTCGCGACCCGCCGCCACGGCCAGGCCGCGGCGCAGCTGCGAACAGTCCCCGTATCAGCAGGCTGAAACCACAGCGTAACCAGCCCGGCCGGGCGGTGGCAAAAAGTTTCGCGTTACCCTGGTCCAACGTCACTTCTTGACAATCGCTGGTTGGGAGCGAGCCGTGCGTCAACTCGACCTCGTCGTGATCGTGCTGTACCTCGTGGTGATCGCCTTCGTCGGACTACGCCTGTCCGGCAAACAGAAGTCCGCCAAGGACTACTTCGTCGGCGAGGGCCGACTGCCCTGGTGGACCGTCTCGTTCTCCGTGGTCGCCACCGAGACCAGCGTCCTGACCGTGATCAGTGTTCCCGGCGGCGCCTACAGCGGTCAGGGCTTCGGCAACGTCGAGCTGGCCCTGGGTTACGTCATCGGTCGGGTCGTCGTGGCCGCGGTGCTCATCCCGCTGTACAAGCGGGGTGGGTTCGTCAGCGCCTACCAGTACCTCGGTGAGCGGTTTGGCCTGAAACTCCAGGGTCTGGCGTCGGTGACGTTCGTCTTCACCCGCCTGCTCGCCGAGGGCGTACGGCTGTTCGCCTCGGCCATCCCCATCAAGCTGCTCCTCGACGAGTTCGGGCTGAACGTCAGCTACCAGGCCATCATCATCGTGCTCACGCTCATCACGGTGGTCTACACCTACCTCGGTGGCATCAAAGCGGTCATCTGGACCGACGCCATCCAGATGGGGCTGTATCTGGGTGGGGCGATCCTGGCCATCGCGGTGCTCAGCCACGCCGTCGGCTTCGACGGCTACTCGCAGGCATTCGACGCTGGCAAGTTCCAGCTCTTCGACACCAACTTCGACCTCGCGCACGTGCTCACCAGCCCGTTCGCCCTGCCGACCGCGATCATCGGTGGCGCGATCTTCGCGATGGCCAGCCACGGGTCGGACCAGCTGATCGTCCAGCGCATCCTGTCCACCCGGACGCTGCGCGAGGGGCAGCAGGCGATGATCTCCTCGGGCATCTTCGTGGTGATCCAGTTCGCGGCGTTCTCCCTGGTCGGGGCGCTGCTGTGGTCGTACAACAAGGGTCAGAGCTTCAAGGAGCTCGGCCTGGCCAGTAGCGACAACCTCTACCCGAGCTTCATCCTGCACGCTCTGCCGGTGGGCATCTCGGGTCTGCTGGTGGCCGGCATCCTCGGCGCCGCGATGGGTTCGCTGTCGTCGGCGCTGAACTCGATGTCGAACTCCACCGTCGCCGACTTCATCCACAGCTTCTTCCGCACGGTCCCGTCGGACGACGTGATGCTCCGGCTCGCCCGGGTGATGACCCTGGTCTGGGCGGTGCTGATGGCGGTCTTCGCCTGCGCGTTCAGCTCCAGCACCGGAAACGTCTACCTGACCGGTCTGACCATCGCCGGCTACACCTACGGCGCACTGCTCGGGGCCTTCCTGCTCGGCCGCCTGGTCAAGCGGGCCAACCAGGTCGACGCGGTGATCGCCTTCCTGGTCACCGTGGCGGTGATGACCTACATCGTCCGCTACGTCAAGATCGATGTGACGACGGCCGGGACCACCACCGCCACCGCCATCGCCGCGCAGTGGCTGGTCCCGATCGGCGTCCTGATCACCCTGGTCGTCGGCGCGGTGTCGAGCCGGTTCCACCCGGCCCCGGAGACGCCGTACGACCATGGACGCACCGACGAGGTCGACGAGACGGCAGCGCCCGCCGGCCGGGCATGAAGGAGGACGTGATGCGCGTGATCGGCCTGATGTCCGGAACCTCCTACGACGGCATCGAAGCCGCCGCCGCCGACCTCGACCTCAGCGGTGACACGCTGCGGATGCGAACGCTGGGTCGGCTCAGTCACCCGTACCCCGAGCAGCTGCGCACCCGGATCGCCGCCGCCCTGCCGCCCGCCCCGACCACCACCGAGGCGATCTGCGTGTTGGACACCGGCGTCGGCCAGGCGTTCGCCGAGGCTGGCGTGCGGGCCCTCGCGGAACTCTGCGATGGCCACGCCGACCTGCTCGTCTCGCACGGGCAGACCATGCACCACTGGGTCGAGGACGGCACGGTGCGTGGCACCCTCCAGCTGGGTCAGCCGGCCTGGATCGCGGAGGCCACCGGTCTTGCGGTGGTGGCCGACCTGCGCAGCCGCGACGTCGCCGCCGGCGGCCAGGGTGCCCCCCTGGTCGCCCTCTTCGACGCGCTGCTGCTGGGCGGCCTGCCCGGCGTCCCGGCCGCCCTGAACCTGGGCGGCATCGCCAACATCACCGTCGTCGCGCCGGACGCCGACCCGCTCGCCTTCGACACCGGCCCGGCCAACGCGCTCCTCGACGCCGCCGCCCGCCACTTCAGCGGAGGCACCGAGCACTACGACCGGGACGGACGCGGGGCGGCCGCCGGGCAGGTGAACCCGGCCCTGCTGCGGCGACTGCTCGACGAGCCGTACTACCGGCTGCCCAGCCCGAAGAGCACCGGCAAGGAGCTGTTCCACACGCCCTACCTGCTGGCCGCCCTCGCCGACGCGCCCACCCCGGACCCGCAGGACGTGCTGGCCACGCTCACCCGACTGACGGCGGTCACGGTGGCCGACGCCTGCCGCGATCACGGCGTCACCCGGCTCGTCGTCTCCGGCGGCGGGGCGCGCAATCCGACGCTGATGCGCATGATCGCCGACGAGCTGCCGGACGTCGACCTGTCGTCGAGCGACGACCTGGGCATCGCCTCGGACGCCAAGGAGGCGTTGGCCTTCGCGCTGCTGGGCTACCTGACCGTGCACGGGCTGCCGGGCACCCTGCGCTCGGGCACCGGCGCGCGGCACCCGTCCGTACTCGGCAGCATCACCCCCGGCCGGCAGCCGCTACGGCTGCCCGCGCCGGTCAGCACCGCTCCCAACCGGCTACAGATCGTCGCCGACTGACCGCCCCCTCGCCCGGGAGGATCGCCCATGAGCACCGCCGTACCCGCGCCAACTTCGGCCGGCGTCCGCGCCCGTGCGGTCGCCGAACTGCTGCGCGAGCGCCTCGATGACCCCAGCCGGGCCAGCGCCGAGCTGCCCCGGAGGCTGGCGGCGGCACACGACGCCTCGCCGTACCTGTTCGAACCGCAGGCCGTGGTCCGCGCCGCCTCGGCGGCCGAGGTCGGGGCGTTGATGGCCGGCGCCCGGGAGGCAGGCGTGCCGTTGACCCTGCGCGGCGGTGGCACCAGCCTCGCCGGGCAGGCCGGCGGCGCCGGCGTGCTGGTCGACGTCCGCACCGACTGGCGGCACGCCGAGGTCCTCGACGACGGCCGCCGCATCCGGCTACAACCC
>NZ_JAGPXZ010000290.1:0-7070 GCF_018070305.1 Micromonospora sp. M51
CCGCCGGACCGCTGCGCTGGGTCCACAACAAGATCAACGATCTGGTGTTGCACCGGCGCAACCGGGAGACGTTGGCCCGGCTCTCCGACATCGCCACCCGGCAGAAGGGGTGAGCGTGACGCGGACCGTGGTGGTGACCGGCGCGAGCGCCGGCGTCGGCCGGGCCGTCGCCCACGCGTACGCGGCGCGCGGCGCCCGGCTGGCGCTGCTGGCCCGGGGCGAGGCGGGCCTGGCCGCCGCCGAGCGGGAGTGCCGGCTGCGCGGCGCGACCGACGTGCGCGTGTACCGGGTCGACGTGTCCGACGCGGGCGCGGTGCAGCAGGCCGCCGACGACGTGGTGCACCGGTGGGGCGGCATCGACGTGTGGGTCAACAACGCGATGGTGTCGGTGTTCGCGTCCGCCTGGGAGATTCCGGCGCGGGAGTTCCACCGGGTCACCGCTGTCACCTACCTGGGCACGGTGCACGGCACGCTCGCCGCGCTGCGGCACATGCGGGCGCACGGGCGGGGCACAATCGTGCAGGTGGGCTCGGCGTTGGCCTACCGGGGCATCCCGCTGCAGTCGGCGTACTGCGCGAGCAAGCACGCCGTGCAGGGGTTCAACGACTCGCTGCGCGCCGAGCTGCTGCACGACTGCCCGGGGGTGAAGGTGTCGATGGTGCAACTGCCGGCGATCAACACGCCGCAGTTCTCCTGGGTCCGTACCCGGCTGCCCCGGCATCCGCAGCCGGTGCCGCCGATCTTCACTCCGGAGCTGGCCGCCCGGGCCATCGTGTGGGCGGCGGACCACGGCACCCGGGAGTTGAACGTGGGTGGCCCGACCTGGCAGGCCCGGCTGGCCGACGCGCTGTTCCCCGGCCTGCTCGACCGGAAGCTGGCCCGCGACGGGTACGACAGCCAGCAGACCGGCGCCACTATCGATCCGGCGACCTGGCGCGACAATCTGGACCACCCCGGCGACGCGGACACCGACCGGGGCGCGGCCGGGGTGTTCCGCCACCAGGCACGTGACCGTTCCGCAGCGTTGTGGGTGAGCACGCACAAGCCGGCACTCTCCGGTGTCGCGCTCGCCGTCGCGACGCTCGCCCTCGGCGCTGTCGCTCGCCGTCGGCGCTGACCAACACAAGCCCCTTGACCAGGGCTGTTACCCCGGAGCGCGGTGGACGACGACGGTCCGCAACGCCCGGGAGGGGTGCCCCCTCGGTGCGAATGCGGCAACTGGATACCCTTTCCATGACCCATGTCCGCAAACCGAGGATGACCGACATGATCCAGCCGGTGCAGTTGCCGTCGCCGTGGCGGGACGCACGCCTGACCGTCGTCGTGCCCACGTACAACGAGGCGGGCAACCTCCCGGCGCTGGTCGAGCGGCTGCTCGCGCTGCCGCTGCCGGGGCTGCGCATCCTCGTCGCCGACGACAACTCCCCCGACGGCACCGGGGAGGTGGCCGACAAGCTGGCCATCGAGAACCCCGACCGGATCGAGGTCGTGCACCGCGCTGGCAAGGAAGGCCTCGGCCGGGCGTACGTGGACGGGATGAGCCGGGCGGTCGCGGGCGGCGCCGAGTACGTGGCGCAGATGGACGCCGACCTCTCGCACCCGCCGGAGGCGCTGCCGGGGATGCTGGGCGCGCTGCTGTCCACCCAGGCCAGCGTGGTGATCGGTTCCCGGTACGTGCCCGGTGGCGAGCTGGACGAGAACTGGCCGCTCTACCGCCGGGCGCTCAGTGGCTGGGCGAACCTCTACGTGCACACGCTGCTGCGGGTGCGCATCCGGGACCTCACCGCCGGCTTCAAGATCTGGCGGGCCGACGCCCTGCGCGACATCGACCTGGAGCGGGTGCAGTCCAACGGCTACAGCTTCCAGGTGGAGATGCACTACCTCGCCACCAAGCTGGGGCACACCATTCTGGAGGTGCCGATCCGCTTCGAGGAGCGGCGCGACGGCGTCTCCAAGATGACCACCGCGACCAAGGTGGAGAGCGCCCTCATGCCCTTCCGCCTCCGCAGCAAACACCGCAACGTAACCCGCTGACCCCCACCCCCACCCCATCCTGCTGGGTGATCAAGAGGTTCGCGTCGCCGACGGTGGCGAATCTGACGCGAACCTCTTGATCACCGGGACGCGGGAAGGGTGGCGGTCAGGGGGTGGTGGGGTAGATGGCGTTGTGGGCGGTGGCGATGGCTGCGGCGTAGGCGCGGCCGGTGAGCGCACGGTCGCGCGCCAGCGCCGCGCGGGCCGCGTTCGCACCGGGCGCGCCGTGCACCCCGCCGCCCGGGTGCGCCGACGAGCTGGCCAGGAAGAGCCGGTCCACCGGGGTGTCCGCCCGACCCAGTCCAGGGATCGGGCGCAGGAAGAGCTGCTGGTACGCGGCGGCGGTCCCGCCGCCGAGCGCGCCGCCGACCAGGCTGGGGTTGCCCTCCTCCAGATCGACCGGCGAGGCCACGTGCCGGCCCACGATCAGGCGCCGGAAACCCGGTGCCGCGGCCTCCAGCACGTCCTCCATCCGCTGCACGTGCCCGGCCACGTCGTCGGCCCGCCAGGTCCGCCGGAACGGCAGATGGGTGTACGACCAGAGCGACTCGGTGCCCGGCGGGGAGTGGCTCGGGTCCGCCACCGACATCTGCCCGACCAGCAGGAACGGGTCGCGGGGCAGCTCACCACGGGCCAACTCGCTGGCGTAGTGGGTGAGCCCGTTCAGGTCCGCGCCGAGGTGCACGGTGCCGGCGCCGGCCACCTGCCGGTTCGTCCACGGCACCGGCGCGGAGAGCGCCCAGTCCACCTTCAGCGTGGAGCCGTCCCACCGGAAGTGCGCCAGGTCCTCCACCAGCCGCGACGGCAGCGCCGCCGGGCCGACCAGGTCGAGGTAGAGCGCCGGCGCCGGAACGTCGGCGAGCACGGCCCGCCGGGCCCGCCACAGCGCGCCACCGACGGTGCGGACCCCCATCGCCCGGCCCCGGGCGGTGAGCACCCGTTCGGCCCGCGCGCCGTAGATGATCGTCCCGCCGCGCCCCTGTAGCCGATCCACCAGCGCGTCGGTGATCCGCTGCGCGCCGCCGTCGGGCACCGGCCAGCCGACCTGCTGGCCGAGCATGGCCAGCAGCCAGCCGTAGACCCCGGAGCCGGCCTCCTCCGGGGAGAGGTCGGTGTGCAGGGCGCAGCCGGCCAGCAGGGCCGGCCCGCCGGGACCGTCGAAGAGTTCGTCGCCAAGCTTGCGGACCGGCACGACAAGCCGGCGGGCGAGTCGCAGCGCGCCAGCGACCCGCAACCGCCGCAGCAGGCCGAGCCCTCCGCGTACCGGGGGGAACGGCGCGGTGATCGCGTCCAGCATCGGCTCGGCCACGTCGAGCCACTCGGCGTACGCGCTCAGCCACCGCTTGCCGTCACCGGGAGCGAACTGCTCCAGCGACGCGGCGGTGGCGTCCGGGTCCCGGTTGATCACCGCGGCCCGACCGTCGGGCAGCAGGTGGGCCAGCACGTCCGGGGCGTGTCGCCACGACAACCCGTGTCGATCCAGGCCGAGGGCGCCCAGCACCGGTGAGGCGTACCCGAGGGGGTAGAACGAGCTGTAGAGGTCGCTCAGGTAGCCGGGCGCGGTGACCTCGGCGGAGCGGACGGCGCCGCCGGGCGTCGCGGTCGCCTCCAGCACCACCACGTCCCAGCCGGCGTCGGCCAGCAGGTTGGCCGCCACCAGGCCGTTGTGCCCGGCACCGATGATGACGGCGTCCGCGCTCTGCGCGACGGTGGTTGTCATCGGATCCGCCTACCCGGCGCGCAACCGGGCGAAACGCGTTTGCCTCGCCGGGGCCGGGGCATCCAGCGCCGCATGTACACGGTTGCGCAGCTGGTGGGCGGGGTGTGGGGTGCGGGCGGCGACGGCGGCGAACTGGTCGTGCGTGATCCGGCGGACGACCAGCCGGTGAGCACGGTGCCGGTGGCCACCGCCGACGAGGTGGGCAAGGCGACCCAGGCGGCCCGCAACGTGGCGGCCCAGTGGGCGGCGACCGCGCCGGCGGAACGGGCGGCGGCGCTGCACCGGGCCGCGGACGCGGTGGAGGCGGTCGTCGAGGAGTTGGCGGCGGCGGTCACCGCGGAGATGGGCAAGCCGTTGGCGGACGCCCGTGGCGGCGTCGAGGCGGGGATCGGCACCCTGCGACAGTATGCGGAGCTGGCGCCGCTGCGCGGCGGGCGCACCCTCAATGGCGACCCCGACGCGCTGGACTTCCTGACCCCGCAGCCCCGGGGGGTGGTCGCGG
This sequence comes from Micromonospora sp. M51, assembly GCF_018070305.1. Taxonomy (NCBI): domain Bacteria; kingdom Bacillati; phylum Actinomycetota; class Actinomycetes; order Micromonosporales; family Micromonosporaceae; genus Micromonospora; species Micromonospora sp. M51. The sequence goes on from NZ_JAGPXZ010000290.1 coordinate 4,257, forward strand.
CGATCACCCCCTGGAACGACCCGGTGGCGGTCTCCTGTGGGCTGCTCGGCGCGGCTCTGGTGACCGGGAACGTGGTGCTCTACAAGCCGAGCGAACGGACCCCGGCGACGGGTTGGCTGCTGGCCCGCGCGCTGGACCAGGCGCTGCCGGCCGGGGTGTTGTCGCTGCTCACCGGCGGCCCGGAGGTGGGTGCGGCGCTGGCGGCGCAGGAGGTCGACGTGGTGGCCCACGTCGGCGCGACAGCGACCGGCCGGGCGATCGCCACCGCCGCGGCCCGCACCGGCGCGAAGGTGCTCCTGGAGAACGGGGGCAGTGACCCGTTGGTGGTGGACGCGGGCGTCGACCCGCAGTGGGCGGCGGAGCAGGCCGCGCTCGGCGCGTTCGCCAACGCCGGGCAGATCTGCGTGGCGGTCGAGCGGCTCTACGTGCACCGGGAGGTGGCCGACGACTTCGTGGCCGCGCTGGTACGACGCGCCGAGGCGCTGCGGGTCGGGCCGGGCCGGGACCCGGGCACCGAGCTGGGCCCGCTGGTCGACCGACGGCACCGGGACCACGTGCACGGGCAGGTGGCGGCGGCGGTGGCCGACGGGGCGCGGGTGCGCACCGGCGGCGAGGTGCCGCCCGGCCCGGGGGCGTTCTATCCGGCGACCGTCGTCACGGACTGCCGGCACGACACGGCGCTGGTCCGCGAGGAGACGTTCGGGCCGGTCGCACCGGTGGTGGTGGTCGACTCGTTCGACGAGGCGTTGCGTTGCGCGGCGGACTCCCCGTACGGGTTGGCGGCCACCGTGTTGACCCCGTCGATGAGTCACGCGCAGCGGGCCTGGCGAGAGCTGCCGGTCGGCACCGTCAAGATCAACGCGGTGTTCGGGGGCGCGCCGGGCGGTGCCGCGCATCCGCGCCGGGCCAGTGGGCAGGGCTTCGGGTACGGCCCGGAGCTGCTGGACGAGTTCACCGCCACCAAGGCCGTGCACATCGAGGCGCCGGGCGGCGGGCACTGGTAGGACAGCACGGGCGGACGCAGGGGTGGCGCGTCCGCCCGTACCGCGTCGGTGGTGCTCCGGTGCGGCGCGGTCAGTTCCCGCGGGCCTTGCGGGTGGCGCGGTCGTTGGCTTTCTCGATGGCCGTGACCAGCTCCGGCTTGGTCATGCCCGACCGGCCGGGCACGTCGAGTTTGCGGGCCACCGACATCAGGTGGTCCTTGGTGGCGTTGGCGTCCACGCCACCCGCCGTGGGGGCCCGTCGTTCCGGCCCGCCACCGGCGGCCTGCTGGTCGCTGGGACCCTTGCGGCCCTTCGGCTCCCAGTGGTCGCCCACCTTCTCGAACTGGTGCTTCACCGCGGCGAAGGCGGTGCGGTGCGCCCGCTCCCCCTCACCGTAGGTCTCGACCGCCGAGTCGTGCGTCTTCTCCCAGGTGCGCTGCGCCTTATCCGGGGAGCGCCGCAGCGTGCTGGGCAGGTCTTCGCGCCCGGGCATCTCGTCCTCCTCCGTGTCGACAGGGTCACTGTGACCGTTCCCCGGTGACGCGGCGGCAAACCATAGCGGCGTCGGCCGGCCCGGGGGTGGGGTTTGTCGATTTACCCATCCGGGTACCGCCGGGCCAGGCCAGACCGGACGACCGGTCATCCGGCGGCCGGGGCGCAGGGAGCGGGCAATGACGACCACGGAGCCCGGTACCACCCTCGACGGCACAGCGGGCCGCCGGGTGCCGCGACGGATACGGCAGCTGAGCTGGCGAACCTGGCGTGGGGTGCTGGTCCGCAGTGTGCAGAACTTCGTCACCGACAACTGCTCCGACTGGGCCGCCGCGCTCACCTACTACGGCGTCCTGGCGTTGTTCCCGTCCGCCATCGTGGTGGTGGCGCTGGTCGGCCTGGTCTCCAGCGGCGAGCAGACCGTCGACACCGTTGTCGACCTGGCCAACCAGGTGGGCGCCGGGGCGGTGCTGACCGACGACAAGGACGGCGTGATCGGGGTGATCCGCGCCGTGGTGCTCGACCAGAGCAACCCCAAGCTGCTGCTGAGTTTCGGCCTGCTCGGCGCGCTCTGGTCCGCGTCGGGTTTCATCGGCGCGTTCACCAGGGCCTCGAACGCGGTGTACGGGGTGACCGAGGGTCGCCCGGTCTGGAAGCTCCGGCCGCTGCAGATCGGCCTGGCGGCGATCACGCTGGTGCTGCTCGCGGTGGTCGCTCTCGGCCTGATCGTCAGCGGGCCGGTCACCGACGCGGTCGGCGACCTGATCAACGCCGGCGGCCTGGCCCGCACCACGTGGAGCGTGGCGAAGTGGCCGGTCCTCGCCATGATCATGATGGTGCTGCTGTCCCTGCTGTTCTGGATCGCGCCGAACGTGCGCCAGCCCCGGTTCCGCTGGCTCACCCCGGGCGGCGCGGTGGCCCTGCTCTCCTGGGCGGCGGCCTCCTTCGGCTTCGGCCTCTACGTGGCCAACTTCGGCTCGTACGACACCACCTACGGCAGCCTCGGCGCGGCCATCGCGTTCCTGGTCTGGCTCTACCGGTCGAACTCGGCGCTGATGCTGGGCGTGCAGATCACCGCCGAGGTGCAGCGCGGGCGTCAGTTGCAGGGCGGCGACCCGGACCCGGACGAGCCGGTGCTGCCGCCGCGCCGACCGGCCGACGAGTGAGGTCCCGTTCGGCAATGACGTCCGGTTCGGCGCCGGACCGAGGGCCGGTTCGTGGCCCGGTGCCGGTTTAGCGGGCGGGGTGCCGGGTAGCGCAGAAGGCATGGAGCGTGGCAACAGCAAGCACGGACCGAGGATCGACGAACAGATGAGTCAGGAGGTCAGCGGCCTGGTAC
>NZ_JAGPXZ010000291.1:0-7066 GCF_018070305.1 Micromonospora sp. M51
CTGAAGGTTGACGTCGCGCAGCTTCCGGGTTCCCGCGTCGCGCAGGTTGAGCCGCACCGGGCCCCGGTCCTCGGGGGCCGCCCGGTCGGGGTAGTAGCTGGACAGTTCCCGGCCGACCATGTGCCGCACCAGCTCGTCGCCGGTGGTGTCGGCGGTGGCCACCGTCGTGACTCGACGGCCGTCCTTGAGAACGGTGATCCGACCGGACAGGTCGAAGACCTCGGCGAGCCGGTGCGAGACGTACAACAGCCCGATGCCCCGCTCCTGGAGTCGGCGCACCAGCCCGTAGAGCAGCTCGACCTCGTGGTCGGCCAGCGCCGCGGTGGGCTCGTCCATGATCAGCAGCTGCGCGTCCAGGGCCAGCGCCTTGGCGATCTCGACGACCTGCTGCTGGGCGACACCGAGCTGCCCCACCCGGGCGTCGGCCGGCAACGTGGTCTCGCCGATCGAGGCGAGCAGCTGCCGGGTGCGCTCCAGCATGCCCCGGCGGTCGACCAAGCCGCGGCGGACCGGCTCGTGCCCCAGGTAGACGTTCTCCGCGACGGTGCGCTCCGGTAGGAGGTTGAACTCCTGGTGGATGATGCCGACGCCGGCCCGCTGCGCGTCGCGCGGGCCGCGGAAGCTACGCGTGGCACCGGCGAACTCGACGGTGCCCTCGTCCGGGCTGTAGCCACCGGAGACGATTTTCATGAGAGTCGACTTCCCGGCGCCGTTCTCACCGACGACGGCGTGGACCTCGCCCGGGGCGACGTCGAGGTCGATGCCGTCGAGAACACGTACGCCGAGGAAGGACTTGCCGATGCCCCGAAGGGTGAGAAGTGGCGTCGGCGGCGGATCTGACATCCCGAAAGCCCTCACAGACAGTAGTCATCAACAAGGTTCGATGAAACTCTACGGCGACTTCGAGGCCCTGGGCATCGAACTTTCGTAGCCATCGACGGATGCTTACGTTCTTATGGTGCGAACATTCCCTTGACATCGAGGAAACATCACACGTATGAAGATAGATGTTTGGATTGAGGTCCGCAATCCTCGACCGGGGCTGATTGCCAGGGCCGCAGCTTGAGCGGCAGCGACGCCGCAGCGAGGGAGTCGATCACGGCCGTCGTCATCCGGGCGCGACGTCGGACGTTTGCTTCTTTGATTGACAGTCATCTATTTGTAGCTCATCCTGACCCCGTGGATCACCGGACGAAGCCCTCAGCCACCATCACGCTGGGTGACGTCCCACGGGTCTGACTGCCGTCTTCGGCGAGCGGCACGAGGACCGACCACCACCCTCGTGCCGTCGCACGCGTCCAGGCACAACCTGACGTGCTGCGGGGCCCGTGGTCGCTACCGGAGTTGCCCGTCCAACCTAGGAGACGCCATGCGTCGCAACACACTGCTCATATCAGTGATCGCCGGTTTGTTACTGGCGCTCGGACTCGCCCCACCCGCGTCGGCGGCCCCGGCCTTCCGGGCCCTGCTGTTCACCAAGACCACCGGCTACCGCCACGACTCGATCCCGGCCGGGATCAGCATGATCCAACAGCAGGCCGCCGCGAACAACTTCGAGGTGGTGGCGACCGAGGACTCCAGCGTCTTCACCGCCAGCAACCTGGCGACCTTCGACGTGATCGTCATGCTCCAGACCTCCGGCATGGTCTGGACCTCGGCGGCGCAGCGCCAGGCGGTGGAGGGCTACCTCGCCAGCGGCAAGGGCATCGTCGCCATCCACAACGCCACCGACATGGGCATCGAGGGCGAATACCCGTGGTGGGACCAGACCATCAACGGTGGCGCCCACATGCCCGAGCACTCCCCCGGCGTGCTCCAGGGCACCGCCATCGTCGCCGACAAGAAGCACCCGTCGACGGCCAGCCTGCCGGATCGGTGGACCCGCAGCGAGGAGTGGTACAACTTCGACGCCAACCCGCGCGGCAACGTGCACGTGCTGGTGACCGCCGACGAGCGCACCTACAACCCGGGATCCCGGGCGATGGGCCCGGACCACCCGATCTCCTGGTGCCGCAACACCAGTGGAGGGCGGGTGTGGGCCACCGCGATGGGCCACGCGATCGGCTCCTACAGCGAGGCGAACTTCCAGAACCACGTGCTCGGTGGCATCCGGTGGGCGGCCGGTAACGCCGCCGGAGACTGCGGCGGCACCGTCTGGGGCAACTTCGAGAGGCGCACCCTCGACGACAACACCGTCGACCCGATGGCGCTGGGTGTGGCCCCGGACGGCCGGGTCTTCTACGTCCAGCGCGGCGGCCAGGTGAAGATCTTCAAGCCCTCCACCAACAGCACCGTCACCGCCGGCACGCTCAGCGTCTACACCGGCGGCGAGGACGGCCTGACCGGCATGGCGCTGGACCCCAACTTCGCCACCAACGGCTACATCTACCTGTACCACTCACCGGCGAGCAGCAGCACCGACGTCAACCGGGTCTCCCGCTACACGGTCAGCGGTGACACGCTGAACACGTCCAGCGGCGTGACGATCATCGACATCCCGGCGTACCGGGACCGGACGTTCCCGGAGCCCGGTCACACCGGCGGCTACATCAAGTTCGGTCCCGACGGCAACCTCTTCATCGGCACCGGCGACGACACACCGCCGAACCTGGACCCGAACTGGCAGGGCTACGCCCCGCTGGACTGGCGGTCGGGCAAGTCCAACCTGGATGCCGCTCGCAGCGCCGGTAACACCAACGACCTGCGCGGCAAGCTGCTGCGCATCCGGCCCTCGGCCAACGGTGGCTACACCATCCCGTCGGGCAACCTCTACCCCCAGGGCACCGCGCAGACCAAGCCCGAGGTCTACGCGATGGGCTTCCGTAACCCGTTCCGCTTCTCCATCGACCCGGCCAACGGCTGGGTCTACCTGGCCGACTACGGCCCGGACCGGAACCCGCCCACCACCAACCGTGGGCCGGAGGGCCTGGTCGAGCTCAACGTGATCAAGCAGGCCGGCAACTACGGCTGGCCGTTCTGCCACGGCAACAACCAGCCGTACGCCCCGTTCAACCCGGACACCGGCGTCGTCGGCGCGAAGTTCAACTGCTCCGCGCCGGTCAACAACTCGCCGAACAACACCGGTCTGACCAGCCTGAAGCCGGTCGTCATGCCCAACATCTGGTATGGCTACCCCGCCTCGACGACCTTCCCGGAGCTCGGCTCCGGCGGCTCCGCTCCGATGGGTGGGCCGATCTACCGGTACGACGCGGCGAACCCCTCCGAGACGAAGTTCCCGCCCTACTACGACGGCGTGCACTTCTTCTACGAGTGGGCGCGCAACTACGTCAAGGAGGTGCACTTCGACTCCTCCTCGGCGGTGACCCGCACCAACCCGTTCCTGCCCAACGTTCGGTTCAACAAGCCGATGGACATGGAGTTCGGCAAGGACGGCTCGCTCTACATGCTGGAGTGGGGCACCAACTTCGGCGGCGGCAACAGCGACTCCGGGCTCTACCGGATCGACTACAACCAGGGCGGCCGGTCACCGATCGCCAGGGCCACCGGCACGCCCACCAGCGGCAGCGCACCGCTGACCGTCCAGTTCAGCAGCGCTGGCACGTCCGACCCGGACGGCAACACGCTGACCTACCTGTGGACGTTCGGCGACGGCACCACCTCGACGGCGGCCAACCCGTCGAAGGTGTACACCGCCAACGGCAACTACACCGCCCAGTTGAAGGTCACCGACAGCACCGGCAAGACCGGCTTCGCCAACGTCCCGATCACCGTCGGCAACAGCGCCCCGGTGGTCACCATCACCACACCGGGCAACGGCGGCATGCTGACCTTCGGTGACAAGGTGCCGTACCAGATCACCGTGACCGATCCGGACGGCGGAACAGTCGACTGCTCGAAGGTGTTCCTCAACCCGGCGCTGGGTCACGACGACCACGCCCACGAGACCACCGAGTACCCGGGCTGCTCGGGCACCATCTCCACCGACCTGCTCGGCGGGCACCCCGATGGCGCCAACCTGTTCTACGTGCTGAACGCCAGGTACACCGACAACGGCGGCTCGGGCGGTGGGTCTCCGCTCACCGGCACCGCACAGGCGATCCTGCAGCCGAAGCACAAGCAGTCCGAGTACTTCAGCAGCCAGTCCGGCATCCGGGTGATCGACCAGGCGGCCGCGGAGAGCACCAAGCGCATCGGTGACATCTCCAGCAACGACTGGATCGCGTTCAACCCGATGAACCTGTCGGGGATCTCGACGGTCAGCTACCGGCTGTCGTCGCCCTCCGGTGGCGGATCGATCGAGCTGCGGGCCGACTCGCCGACCGGCACCCTGTTGGCCACCACCACGGTGCCGAGCACGGGTGGCTGGGACAACTACCAGTCCACGACACCGGTGAGCGTCGCCGCCCTCGGCGGGACGCACACGCTCTACATGGTGTTCAAGAACGCCAACAACTCGTTCGATCTGGACTCGCACACCTTCGGCGGCAACGGCGTCGGGACACCCGGCACCGGCACCGGCCTGGCCGGCAAGACCTACACGGTCACGGCGCAGCACAGCAACAAGCTGATGGACGTCAGCGGTGTCTCCACCGCCGACGGCGCCCAGATCACCCAGTGGGCATCCACCGGTGGCAACAACCAGAGGTGGCAGGCGGTCGACGCCGGCAACGGCGCGGTCTACCTGAAGGCGGTGCACAGCGGCAAGTGCGTCGAGGTGATCGGCAGTTCCACCACGGCGGGTGCCTTCCTCCAGCAGGCCACCTGCAACAACGGCAACCAGCAGAAGTTCACCGCGACCGCGACCGGGACCTCCGGCGTGTACACGGTGCGCAACGTGCTGAGCGGGCTCTGCGTGGACGTCAACGGCGCATCCACCGCCGACGGCGCCCGGCTGTTGCAGTGGACCTGCCACAGCGCCGCCAACCAGCAGTGGCGGTTCACCGCAGTGTGATCCCGCCGCTCTCGCGGTAACAGCTGACGTCCCGGTCGGGACCGGTCTCCGAGGAACGGAACCGGTCCCGGCCGGGACGTCGTCGTCACCGTCGCACCCACTGGTGGGCGGCAGAGGCGAACGCAGCCGTCAGTCGGGCGGGGCCGGGGAGCGCCGACCGGGCGGCTCGGCGAGCAGCCCGGCCGCCGCCAGGTCCTCCCACAACTCCTCCGGCACGACGACCCCGGACCGTCGCACCGTCTCCGCCACCTGCGCCTCGTTGCGGACGCCGACCACCGTCGACACCACCGCCGGATGCCGGCGGACGAAGGCCAGTGCCGCCTGCGGCAGGGTCACCCCGTGCGTCTCGCAGACCGTGGCGATCCGCCGCGCCCGCTCGATCACCGCCGCCGGCGCCTGCTGGTAGTTGTAGACGGCGTCGGCCGGCGGCCGGTCCCGCGACAGCAGACCCGAGTTGTAGACGCCCGCGATGACCACGCCCACCCCCCGGTCCTCGGCGGCCGGCAACAGGTCACCGGCAGCGCCCTGTTCGAGCAGGGTGTACCGCCCGGCGCACATCATCACGTCGACGTCGGTCTCCCGCACGAACCGCGCCAGCATCGCCGACTGGTTCATGCCCGCGCCGATGGCACCCACGACGCCCTGGTCCCGCAGGTCGACCAGGGCGGGTACGGCCTCGTGCGCGGCCTGCTCCCAGTGGTCGTCCGGGTCGTGCAGGTAGACGATGTCGATCCGGTCCAGCCCGGTCCGGTCCAGGCTGGCCTCGATGGAGCGCAGGACGCCATCGCGGCTGAAGTCCCACACCCGCCGATGGGTCGCTGGCACGTCGAACCCGTCGGAGTCCCGCAGGTGCGCGTCCTCGGGCGAGGGCACCAGGAGCCGCCCGACCTTCGTCGAGACCACGTACTCGTCGCGCCGCCGTTGGCGCAGCGCGACGCCGAGGCGGCGTTCGGACAGCCCGAGACCGTAGTGCGGCGCGGTGTCGAAGTACCGGACGCCCGCCTCCCACGCGGCGTCGACAGCCGAGGCGAACTCCTCGTCCGTCGTCGCCCGGTAGAGGTTGCCCCCCTGGGCCGCGCCGAAGCCCAGCTCGGTGAGACGTGTCCCCGGCCGGCGCGGCAGCGCACGCGTCATCATGACGTCTCCAGCCCGTAGGCGCGGCGTGCCGTCGCGCCCCAGACCGACGCCTGGTCGGCCGCGTCCTGGCCGTCCAGCAGCTCCGCCACGGTGTCCACCCACCGCTGGTACGAGCTGGCGAGCAGGCAGACCGGCCAGTCCGAGCCGAACATCAGTCGGTCCGGCCCGAACGCGTCCAGCGCGTCCTCGACGGCGGGTCGCAGGTCCCCCGGCGTCCAGGCCGAACCCGGCACCTCCGTCACCAGCCCGGAGAGCTTCGCCGTGGTGTTCGGCGAGGCGGCCAACGACCGCAGGTCCCGGCTCCACTGCGCCATCTCCGGGCGGCCGAGCGCGGGCTTGCCCAGGTGGTCGAGGACGAAGCTCACCTCGGGCAGGTCGCGCGTGAGGCGCGCGGCCATGGGGAGCTGGTGCTGGCGTACCAACAGGTCGAAGACGAGGCCGGCGGCACCCACCGCGGCGATCCCCCGGCGGACGTCCGGGCGGTCCAGGTACGCCGGGTCGGTCTCGGACTGCACGAGGTGGCGGATGCCGACGAGACGCTCCCCGCCCCGAGCGGACCGTAGCCGGTCGAGGCGCTCCGCGACATCGTCGGCGGTCAGGTCCACCCAGCCGACGACCCCACGGATCACTGTGTCCTCGGCCGCGATGCCCAGCAGGTCCACCGTCTCCGCCACCGAGGGAATGGACTGCACCACCACGGTCGCGGTGACCCCGGCCGCCCGTGCCAGCGGCGCGAGATCGGCGGGTTCGAAGTCGGCGTCGATGGCCGCCATGGTCACCGGGTCGATCCACGACTGCGGGTGCCGGGCCCGGACCCAGAGGTGGTGGTGTGCGTCGACGATCCCGGCGCGGCCGGGCTCCGGTGCGCCCGTCATCGGCCCAACCAGCCGCCGTCGACGGGCAGCACCACGCCGTTGACGTAGTCCGACGCGGACGACGCCAAAAACACCGTGGCGCCGCCGAGATCGTCGGCCCGGCCCCACCGCCCGGCCGGGATGCGGCCGAGGATCGCCTGGT
>NZ_JAGPXZ010000292.1:0-7062 GCF_018070305.1 Micromonospora sp. M51
TGCCAGACGCGGAATCAGGACATTCGCCAACCGACGCTGCAAGGCCTCGCGTTCCGCGTCTAGTCCTGCGGGCCACAGGAGTATCCAGAGGATGAGGGCACCGCCTAAGGCTTCGTCGTAACCGTCTGGCAACTCCCATCGAGCATCCGCACTGCCGCGGACTCCATCCGGCTGTGCCTCGTCCTGAATATGCAAGGCCTCCCACACACGCTCGGCTCCTGCGATCAAAGCTTCTGGGTCCAGATGACCACCAGGCCGACGCATGAACAGAAGCAGTCCACGGAGATCGGACCACTTCTCGCCGATCGCCTGCACCAGTTCAGCCGCGACAAATGCCCATCGTTGCTGGCGTCGGCGCGACAACAGCCGGTCGACGACGCCGTAGACGACGAAGATCTCCGCCGGAACCAAGGCGATCCCCGCCACGATGTTTGCAGTCACGGGCATCTGTTCGGCGAAGGTAGGCTTGATCCAGTCGAGCAGACACCCGGTGGCCAGGGCCGCCGCAGCGCCCACCCCGGCCAGCAACGTCGTCCACGAGGGGCGCCATGACACCCCGACAGCCTATGAGGCCAACGCCACCTATCGACACCATGCCCGCTGCCATAGATCGTGTACGAGCTCAGCGCACCCCGTCCGTACATTTCCGGGGACGGCTGCGCGCTCGGAACCTCGTCCATGTCAGGGCTCGTCAACGTGCTGCTGCCCGTCGGGCTTTGCTGGCAGCGGTGCTGTCGACAGTCAGTCCGCCGACGATCGAGGTGACCCCCGCTGGGGATGCGAACCGATACTGTCGGCTGCTGCCAGCCGGTGATGCCCTGGGTGGACGAGCAGGGGCCTGGACTCATCGATTGACGTTCCGTACCGACCCCAATCAAGGCTTCCGATGCCTCCTTGCTGCCTCGCTGCCTGACATCTCGGCTACGCGGTGTCGACTACCTGACACCTGCACGGCAGTGGGCTGACGAGGGCTCGGTCAGGAGCGGTAGCCTCCGCCAATGACCCGACCATTTGACCTGTGGGGCCAGCGAGGCTGGTGCAACCAGGAGGTTGTAGGCGAGTCCAACTACGCCAAGGAGATCCGAGCAACACTCGGGGCAGACTTCAAGTCGTACGGGTCTGAGGTGGAGAAGGATGTCCACCTCATCCCGGAGCCCACCAACCGCTTCGACCCGAACGCTGTCAAGGTCGTCTACGGTGGTCAGACTCTAGGGTATCTGCCAAGAGACCAAGCCAAGGTGTACTCGCCGGCCCTCACGGCGCTCGTCAACCAGGGCTGGACCCCTCAGGTCCGAGCCCGCATCTGGGGACGGGATGACGAAGATTGGGACGGTCGACGGCGACCCCAGTTCGTTGGATCGGTGACTCTCGACCTAGCTGAACCGCACATGATCGTTCCAGCGAACATGCCGCCGGTCGACCTGCATGTGATGCTTCCTCAAGGCCGCGTCGTCCAGGTGACGGGCGAAGAAAAGTACATGACTCACTTGGCTCAGCTGGTGAGCCCGCAGGGCGAGTGCTGGATCTATGTGACGTTGCACCAGGTTGAGCAGCAACGGGCTCGATCGACGCGAACGCTGGTAGAGGTTCGAGTCAACGGCGAGCCCGCCGGAACCCTGAGCCCCGCAACATCAGCCGAGATGTTGCCGGTGCTCTCCCACCTCTCGGAACTCGGCATGTTGACGGGCGCCCGTGCAGTCCTCAAGGGCAACCGGGTAAAGGCCGACGTCACCCTGAACGTATGCAAGGCCAGTTCACTGACCGATGCGTGGTTGGATGCGCCGCCAGCGGCCGAAGGAGCCCGGTCAGCACAGCAAGCGACCACAGAGAGCCCAGGGCGCGATGTTGCCCCTGTGCAGCAATGGCGGTTCGCCGTTCCGCCGGGGTGGCCGCCCCCGCCCGCAGGTTGGGTCCCGCCGCAGGGCTGGCGTCCCGATCCGTCGTGGCCTTCCGCGCCTGATGACTGGCAGTTCTGGGTACGAGCCTGAGAATCTTCTGCTGCCACCCCTCAGTTCAAACACCTTCAGGTAAGAGTCTTCCCCACGGTCTGCTGGTCGGACTGCTCACGCTCCACCACCTGGGCAATGTCGTCGCTGATCCCTCAAGATCACTCTCCGACGACCTGGCGACGGCCTGGACCTGCTCCTCATCGACGGGACTCGCGAGCCGGCGCACCCGGCCGCTAGATGCCTGACCTACCCTGGATAAGGATCGAACCTTGCGCTGGCTGTACGGAGACAGAATTACCACTCAATACGATAACGGCGCCTTCGAGAGTGGGCCGATCCGACTTAATGTGGATGATATCGCCGAGATCATCCTCCTCTTCCGAGAAGTCGATATACATTCGCCTAAAATCACGTGCGCTCCGCTCGGCGACGGCATGGACACATATCGTGAAGTATCCGACTTGGCAACCGCTAGCGTCGCCGAAGTTTATCAGGTACGCATTTCAGGTGAAATCGACGCAGCGGAACAGTCGAAATGGACGATTCTCGGCCTGCAGATTTCTCCCGATGGCCTTCGCATCGAGATGGTCCTCGCATCTCCTGAACGGCGCGAGCCTATGACCAAGGTTCTATCGAGAATCAAAAGTATTGTACAGCAGGCGCCACGTGGGTCTTTGCCTGCCCAGCGAAAAGCTCTCCTTGTAACTTCGCTAATCAACATCGCGCTACTCACCGCCCTTATTATCTGTTGGACATGGCTTGCGCTTAGTTGGAACAATTGGGCTGGCCGAGTTATGGCAGCAATCGTGGTGGCACTTGCCTTCAAGACTGCCATGGCTCGCAGCGGGCCTTTCGAGCAACGATTCCGTCGAAGCCCAAAGCGATGGTGGCTTGATCAACAGTCGCGGGCAGAACTCTATAAGGAGCGAGCGAACACCCGGCGAGACATCCAGGTTGGCCTGCGCGTTGGTTTCATAACTGGCATCGTCGGCACCACGTTGGGTGCACTTTTGACGGCGCTTCTCGAAAATTAAGAGTAGGCACAAATATTACAATTCCGCCGCGAGCACGAACTACCGTCACCCACCAGCCGATCGAAGTTCGCAATCCCGATGCTTCTATGAACGTCAACCCGGCGAACTCCTTGACCCCCAGGCAACCAACACGATCACCGACGTGGGGTAGCAGGCGTGTTCGACAGCGGCAAGCGTCCACGCAGGTCCATGGTCGTCCTGCGCCCGTCGCACCCGCAGTCACTAAGTTAGTCACCCGGGCTGGCGGCACTCCGGGCGGGAGAGTTCGAACCGTAACGGCCTCGGGAGCCGCTGATGTTGCGGCCATCATGAGTCTCCGTCTCTCCATAGCTGCGCAAGACATCAGTCGGAGATTGGCCACAACCTTCGTGAGCACCAACCCGAAGAGTAAGGTAGCCGTCACATCAACTGCGTCGGAGGGGCCGTGGGGAGAGGTCTGCCCAAGCGATATCAAGCCGCCTGGATTCTCGCAGCCATCTTCTCCTTGATTGCGTTCTCGGCGGTAGCACTATTCGAGAAGGACTGGTACATGGCTGGCTGGACCTTCTCAGCGGCCATTGCGGCCCCGGCCTGGTTGTTCGCCTTCGAGATTCCGACACGCTGTGGCGTTCAACCCTCGCCGACAAACCCTGTCCCAATCCGACAAGAGGCACTCTCTTTGGCTGCCCACAGGCAAGGGGGCACCTATGGGCAAAATTCTTTGCAAGGTTCGGCGTTCACCGCCAGGCCCTACCTACCGAGCCACGTCGCATTTCTACGTCTTCAGGCGCTTCACAGCAGGAAGAGGCGATTCCTACGACAGTGAGACTAGAAGGCAGCAGGCGGGACACAGCGATGCTATGGCTGGCAATCCTTGCGACGTCATGCGCGATTGTATCGGGAGCGAAAGACCTTACGGATATGCTAAATTCCTGATGCCAAGCGCTATACAAGGAGTGCGGAAACCGCCGCGAATCGCAGTGCCCGGACTGCTCCTGGGTCTACGCCGGTGACGCCTACCAGGTCGTCCGCTGTGGCCTGACCGGCGGCAAGAGTGTACGCGACTCGGTCGGTCGAAACCCGGCCCTTTTCGCCACCTTCACCGCCCCGTCCTTCGGCACGGTTTACCACCGGCACGTCGCCCGTCACACTTGCGCCACCCGGCAGCGCTGCGACTGCTGGCCCCGCTCCCTGCCGCGCCCGAAGTGCCGCCGGCGCCTGCCAGCACGTCAGCCCGCAGCGTGGCTTCGCCCGCCACAACGCAGACGATCCGCGGCACGGGCAACGGTTGTGCCTGGACTGCTACAACCACGAGCACCAGGCCATCTGCAACTACTTCTCGGGCGAGCTGTAGCGACGCACCAGACAAGCCAGCGAACGTCACCTCGCCGCGACCCGCGACACTCAAGCGACTCGGCGATTCTCGCGGCGTCTGACACACCAGCCGGTCAGGCCGGGCAGCGGTGACGCTGGTGCTCCTTCAGCTCTCGCCAGCGTTGACGGCTGGCAGGTCAAGGTAGGCCAGCAGCCTCAAAACACCGGCGAGGTGTTGCAGGTCGTGCCAGAGCACCGGCACGTCGCCTGCCGGACGGCGCAGCAGTGCATGTAGCTCTGCCACGTCGTCACTGATCTGCCCGACGTCGAGCCCTGACTCCGGAACATCTTTCAGGTCGAACGCGGTCCCCAGGTCGACGTTCCAGTAGAGGTCGACATCGACACGGGACAGATCGATCTCCGCGCCGAACCGCTCCTCCACCATGTCCAGCAGCACACCGCACACCCGGCGGAGGTCTTGGACCCTCAACACTTCAGTCACGTTCACCGCCCTCCCGGCAGCGCCACACACCCCGGCTGCTGTACAGGCAGCAAAAAGGCCACCTCCCGAACCCGGGAAGCGGCCTCTGAACTGCCAGAACTGAGAGTGGGCGATGCTGGTATCGAACCAGCGACCTCTTCGGTGTGAACGAAGCGCTCTCCCACTGAGCTAATCGCCCTCAGCGCCTGTGACTCTACCCGATCGTGGAACCGGACCGGAAATCCGGGGTCAGTGCGTCGCGAGGTACCGCATCGCTTCGGCGACCACGTCGATGCCGAGGCTGTACTTGAGGGACAGCCAGACCACCGTGGCCACGAAGACCAGGCCGACGGAGCCGAGCACGAGTCGCACCGCCAGCGACTGTCTCGTCACCCAGCGCGTCCAGCCGTGGACGTGGCGACGGGTGAAGCCGAGCAGCCGGCGCGCCCAGTGGTATTCGACGGCCCAGATGCCCAGGCCGGCGATGACCAACAGCCAGCCCGGTCCGGGGAGCGGGATGAGGGCGATGCCGATGGTCACCACCAGCGCCCCGGCGATCGCGATGAAGATCTTGAGGGCGATCCGGCCGGTGGGGTTGGCGCGGATGAGGTCGAGGGTCAGTGAGATCCGCTCGCGCCAGCGGGGGCGGCGCGGTGGGTCCTGCACGGCGACGACGCCGCCACCGGCATCGCTGCCGCGATCCGCACCGGCGCCACCACGACGACCGGCACCGGCGTCATCGCCACCGGAACGACCGGCGTCGGACGCCGGCCGACCGGCCCGTTCGGGCTGCTTCATCGGCACTCCGTACCCCCGCTTTTCGGCTGCTCGGACCGCGACTTTCGGCGGGCCGGGCGCCGCCGCCGCATCCAATGAGGATTGCTTCGTCACCATTTCACCCCCCAGTGTCGCTCGGGCCCGTCACTGCAACGGCCGACTGGACGTTACCGGAGTAAGTCGACGACTGAGCCACCCGATGCCGGGCGGGATCACGCACTGGGCAGAACCGGAAATCCTACATGAATGCTCACATTCACGCGGCCTTTCCGTCCCCCTTCCCACCACTGGGTGAAGTCAGCGTATGGCGGAGCGTAGCCAGGAGTAGCACCTGAGTATGGGAAAAGCGGGACACGCGCGTTCCGCAGCGGTGCCGGGGGGAGAACGTCCATGAGTGTCATCCGACCGACGACCGTAGAGGTCGAGACGTCGCTAAGGCTCGTCGCACCTGACGCCACCGCCTTGCCGGTGCGTGCCAGTCTGCGTTACGACCCTGCTGACCCGTATGCGGTCCATGTCCTGTTCCATGCCGAATCGGCCGGGGGCGAGGCGGTGAGTTGGTCGTTCGCTCGCGAACTTCTGGTCACCGGCCTGGACGAGCCGGCCGGCATCGGGGATGTGCGGGTCTGGCCCTGGGCCACACCGCGCGGCGATTTCGTCGCGCTGGCCCTCTCGTCACCGGACGGCAACGCCCTCTTCGAGGTGCCGCGCAGCGTCCTGGTGCGTTTCCTTCGACGGACCTACGTCGTCGTCCCGCGCGGCCGTGAGGCCGAGCACCTGGACGTCGACACGGCGGTGAACCGGCTGCTCGCCGGTCGCTGACCAACCGAAAACTGCAACACCGGCCACACCGGGGCCGCGCGGATCTGCCGAGTCCGCGCGGCCCCGGCACACGCCCATCGGGTACGCGGACAGCGCGCCCCGGGTCGGCCGGTGCTCAGCCGTGCGTGGTGATGCCGCCGTCGACGGGGATGACCGCGCCGGTGAGGTACGCGCCGGCTCGTGACGAGAGGTAGATGGCCGTGCCGGCCATGTCGTCGGGGCGTCCGATGCGGCCCAGTGGCACCTGCTGCTCGATGGCGGCCCGGCTCGCCGGGTCGTCGAGCGCGAACGCCATCATCTTGCTCTCGAACGGGCCGGGCGCTATCGCGTTGACGGTGATCTGCTCACCGGCGAGCTGGTGGGCGAGGCTGCGGGTGAGCATGTGCACGGCCGCCTTGGTGGCCGAGTACGCGTACACCTCCATCATCGGCACCCGGATGCCGTCGATCGACCCGATGTTGATCACGCGGGCCGGGTCGTCGGCGCTGGCGGCGGCGCGCAGCGCCGGCAGCAGCGCGGTGGTGAGCCGGAAGACGGCCTTGACGTTGACCGCCCAGAGCTTGTCGAACGCGGCCTCGGGGTAGTCCTCCAGCGGTGCGCCCCAGGTCGCGCCCGCGTTGTTGACCAGCACGTCGAGCTGACCGAAGCGCTCGCGCACGGCGGCGGCCAGTGTCTCGGCGCCGGCGTCGTCGCTGAGGTCGGCGGG
>NZ_JAGPXZ010000293.1:0-7047 GCF_018070305.1 Micromonospora sp. M51
ACGTACGCCGGCTGCGCCGCCACCCGAGCGCCGTGCTGATCTGGGCGGCGCTGCTCGGGGTGCAGTACGCGGCGGCGCTCGCCCTGCCCGGGTTGGCGGGTGCCGCGCAGGTGGTGTTCGCCTACCTCGCCGCCGACCGGCTGACCGGCGGTCTGCGGGCGGTCAGCCGCTCACCCGGGCTGCGCCGGGCGCTCGGCGGCAGCGACAACCTGCTGCGCGGGATCCACGTGGTGGTGCCGGCCGCCGGCGCGGGCCTGTGGTGGTTGCTGACCCTGCCGACCGTCGACCCGGGGCCGCCCTGGCTGGCGCCCACGCTGGCGCTCGGGGTGGTGGCTGCCGCGTTCCGGGCCGGCACCCGCCCGCCGATCAACTACGGCGGCGCGACGGTGAACACGCCGTTCGGGATGATCCCGGTCGACCTGCTGCGGCAGGGCTCACGGGGGCCGGCGCTGCTCGCCGTGCTGGTGCTCGTCCAGCTGTTCCTGGGCTGACCGGTCAGTTGCCCGGTCGGCCCCAGGCCCGATCACGGCACCACCCGCTGTCGTTTTCATCCAAGACAACGCCGCAATCGCGATCTAGCGTGGACCCGGCAGCCCGCTCGAGCAGGAGGAGACACCACAATGCGCGACCTGGTCTACACCGGTTTCATGTCGCTCGACGGCGTGGTGGACTCGCCCGGCGGCGGGCCGGGCGAGGAGCACCGCAGCGGCGGTTGGGTGTTCAAGGACCTCGAGTTCGTCCCGGAGGCCTGGTCGCTGAAGGGCGAGGAGCTCGCTGACACGACAGCGCTGATGTTCGGCCGTCGCAGCTACGAGGCGTTCGCGCCGGTCTGGCCCGGCTCGGAGGACCACGCCAGCTACAAGGAGCTGCCCAAGTACGTGGTGTCGAGCAAGCTGTCCGACGACGCGCTCGTCGACGGGTGGGGGCCGACGACGATTCTGCGCTCGACAGGGGACGTCGCCGCCCTCAAGCAGGGCGATGGCGGCGCGATTTTCATCCACGGGAGCGCGGAGCTGGCCCGGCGGCTGTCCGATGAGGGTCTGATCGACCAGTACAACCTGCTCGTCTTCCCGGTGCTGCTCGGTGCCGGTAAGAGCCTGTTCGGCCGGGCCGACCGAGAAAAGCACATGCTGACGCTGCGGGAGTCGGAGAGCTATTCGAACGGGATCCTCAAGTTGATCTACGACGTCAAGCGCTGACCCAGGTCGAGGGCTATGGCGCCGACGCTGCCCTCGCGCAACTGCCGGACGGTGCGTCCGACGTAGGAGCGCAGCGCCCGGGCCAGATGCGGCTCGTCGAAGTAGTCGAGCTTGGCGACCACGTCGGCGACCGGGTCGCCGCCAGCCAGCAGCTCTGCCGCCCCGCGAGCCCGCTCGATCTGCCGGACCGCGCCGCGCGTCAGTCCCGTCGCGGCGCGGAACCGGCGTTCGACGGTGCGCTCCGAGACGGCCGGGCGGTGACCCCGCAGTAGCTCGGCGACGAGCGGGTCACCGACCACGGTCCCGGCCCGGACGAGCCCGGCGACCAGGGCTTCGGCGTCGTCGGGGCCGGGCGTCTCCCAGCGCGTGCCGTCCAGCCGAAACGTCCGGTGCGTGGTGTCGGGGAGCTCGATGCCGCCGTCGACCAGCGCCGTCGTGGGCACGGCCCGCAGCGAGGTGCCCACGACGAAGTCGATGCCGGTGAAGGTCGCGCCCTCCGGCACCGACGCTGTGCCGGTGCGGGTCTCGGGACCGGTGATGCCCGCGTACGACCGGCCAGCCTGTTGCCAGAACACCAGCCCCCAGCGCACCCCTGCGACGGACGTCATCGCGGTGACCTGCCCGCTCGTGCAGGTCCACACCGTGTCGACCCACGGCGAGTCGGACCCACGCGTCACGAACCGCAGTCCCACGGGCGAAGGATACGCCGCCGAGCACGATGGACCTGTTGGTCCTAGCCGGAGCCGAGCGCGGCGGCGAGAGCGGCGACGCCGTCGTCGATCTCGGTGGGCGTACGGGCCGCGTAGCCGAGCACCAGGCCCGGCCGGTAGGGCCGCTGGCAGTGCCAGGACAGGGGTTGCACCTTCACCCCCCGGGCCAGCGTCGCCGCCGCCAACTCGGTGTCGACCACCGCGTCGTCCAGCGTGATCATCAGGTGCAGACCGGCGGCGGCGCCGTGCACCGTCGCGGACGGCAGTGCGCGGGCCAGCGCGGCGATCATGGCGTCCCGTCGGCGGATGTGCCGGCGGCGCAGCAGCCGCAGGTGGCGTTCGAAGGCACCGGAGGTCATCAACTCCGCCAGCACCAGTTGCGGCAGCACGGCGTTGCCCAGGTCGGCGTTGCGCTTGGCGGCCACCACCGCGTCGCGCAGTCGCGGGGGCACGAGCAGCCAGCCGACCCGCAGGGCGGGGGCGAGCAGTTTGGAGACACTGCCGGCGTAGCAGACCTGCTCGGGCAGCAGACCCCGCAGCGCCGGCACCGGGGGGCGGTCGTAGCGGTGCTCGGCATCGTAGTCGTCCTCGATGATCAGGCCGCCGGCCCGCGCCCAGGCGACGAGGTGGCGGCGGCGGTCACCGTCGAGCACCACGCCGGTCGGGAACTGGTGCGCGGGGGTGAGCATCACCGCCGGTGCGCCACTGGCGGCCAGGTCGTCGACCCGCAGGCCGGCGTCGTCGACGCTGATCGGCGGAGTGGCCATCCGCCAGTTGTTCAGGTGCTGGCGCACTCCGAGCGAGCCCGGGTCCTCGACCGCGATCCGGTCGACGCCGGCCGCGGTGAGCGCCTGGGCGAGCAGCCCGAGCGCCTGCGAGACGCCGGCCACGATGATCACCTCGGCGGGGTCGACGCTGATGCCACGGTTGCGGGCCAGCCAGGCGGCGACGGCCTGCCGCAGCGCGGGCGTGCCGCAGGGGTCGCCGTAGCCGAGGTCGGCCGCGGCGAGGCGGCGCAGCACTGTCCGTTCGGCGCGTAGCCAGTCCGTGCGGGGAAAAGCGGCCAGGTCGGGTACGCCGGGTGTCAGGTCGATCGTCGCGGGCGCCGCGCGTACCGCGTCGAAGATGTCGGTGCCCGGTGCCGGTGGGAAGGTCGCGACCGGTGCCGGCGCGGCGGCCGGGGCGGGGGTGGGCGCGGCCGGCGCGGCGACGACCACGGTGCCGGCGCGGCCCCGACCGGCGACGTGCCCCTCCTCGGTCAGCCGCTGGTACGCCTCGGTGACCACACCCCGGGAGACGCCGAGGTCGGCGGCGAGCACCCGGGTCGGGGGCAGTCGGTCACCGACCGGCACCCGACCGTCGGCGATGGCCTGGCGCAGCCGGTCGGTCAGCCAGTCGGCGCGCCCGCCCGGCGCCGCGTCGGCGATGGTCAGGTGCAGGAAGTCGGACCCGGCCGATATGGACCTCTCGGACGCCGTCGGTTTGGCTCTGCCCATCGGACCATTGTGGCAGCAGAGTGAGCAGGAGCCAGACCTGCCAACTCCGCCGGAGGACGACCGTGACCATCCCGTTCCTGATCACCACTCTGATCGTGGTGGTCACCCCCGGCACCGGGGTGATCTTCACGCTCTCCGCCGGGCTGTCCCGGGGCGCCCGGGCCGGGGTGCTCGCCGCGTTCGCCTGCACGCTGGGCACGTTGCCGCACCTGCTGGCCGCGATGACCGGGCTGGCCGCGCTGATGCAGACCAGCGCGGCGGCGTTCGAGACCGTCCGCTATCTCGGCGTCGGCTATCTGCTCTACCTGGCCTGGTCCATCGCCCGCGATCGCGACGCCTTCGCCGTGACCACCGACGCCCCGCCCCGCCCGGCGCTGCGGGTGATCGTCTCCGGGGTGTTGGTCAACCTGCTCAACCCGAAGCCGACGCTGTTCTTCGTCGCGTTCCTGCCGCAGTTCGTGGACACCACGGCACCGGGCTCGACCCGCGCGATGCTCGGCTGCGGGGCGGTGTTCATGCTGCTCACCTTCGTGGTGTTCAGCGGCTACGGCGTCTTCGCGGCCCGGGTCCGCGACCGGGTGCTGACCCGACCCCGGGTCACCGACTGGCTGCGCCGATCCGCCGCCGGCACGTTCGTCGCGCTCGGCGTGACCCTCGCCCTCACCGAACGATAGGACCACAGTGCAGTTCGAACACTCCCCACAGCTTCGCGACGCGTACCCCGATCTGATCGCCGGGGTGGTCCTGGCCTCCGGAATCACCGCCACCGCCGACGTGACCCGACACGCGGCCAGCTACCTCACCGAGGCCCGGCGGCGGTTGGCCGCCGGGCCCGAGAGCGGGTTCCCGGAGATCCAGGCCTGGCGGCGGGCGTACGCGGCGATGGGCCTGCGGCCCACCAGGTACCGGTGCGCCGCCGAGGCGCTGCTGCGCCGGCTGCGCCTGGACGGCGAACTGCCCCGGGTGCACCCGCTCGTCGACCTGTGCAACGCCGTCTCGGCCGCGTACGCCATCCCGGTCGCCGCACTCGACCTGGACCGGATCGACGGCGACCTGGTGGTCCGGCCGGCGCACGGCGACGAGGCGTACCTGAGCTTCGCGGGCGACACCGAGCATCCCGAGCCGGGCGAGGTGACCTTCGCCGACTCCGTCGGGCGGGCGCACGCCCGACGGTGGACGAACCGGCAGAGCGGCTGGTCGGCCGTGCGGGCGGGCACCTCGTCGGTGCTGATCGTCGCCGAGGCGCTGCACCCGGGCGCCGAGCCGGCGGTGACCCGGCTGGTCGCCGACCTCGTGACCGAGCTGACCGACGAGTGGTCCGCCCCCACGGCCACCGCGGTGCTCACCAGAGCCGCGCCCCGATTCCGCACTCCGACGGCCGGTGACGACAGAGGTCAGGCGGTGTCGCCGGGCATCAGGTGACGGTAACCGGGGATCGTCTCGCCGAACCAGCCGGCGACGCTGGCCAGGCCACGGTCGTTGAGCTGCGCGTCATGGACCGGGTACGCCGCCGCCGCGCCCACCGCGCCGGCGAATCGGATCGCCTCGTCGAGCCGCAGCCAGGACCCCTGGGCCGGGACGAGCACCGTGTGCACCGGCTCGTCCGGCACGTGCAACGCGTCACCCGGGTGATAGAGGTGATCAGCGATCAGGTAGCCGAGGTTCGGGCAGTCGGGCTGCCCCTCGTGGATCGCGGCGTGCCGTCCACCGTGCGCGCTGACCGACATGCCGGCGGCCGTGAACCGCTGCCCCGCGCGGACCCAGGTCACCGGCAGCGGGGCGAGATCCGGCAGTTGGGCACCCTCCGGGGCGTACACGGGGACACCGAGACCGGCGAGCCGCAACACGTCCACGTGGTCGGTGTGCTCGTGGGTGACCAGGACGGCGTCCGCGCCGACCAGGGCAGTCGGCTCGCTCCACGTCCCCGGGTCGACGACCAGCACCCCTCCCTCGTGCTCGATGCGGACACAGGCGTGGGTGAACCGGGTGATACGCATCAGGCGACCGTACGCCGCCGGCAGAGCGGTCCGGGTCCCCGTGGCGGTTGGGCCGGCGCTGCCGGGGTAGTGCGCCAGCATGCCGCAGCGATACGAGAACTACCCGAGGATCGCGGTCGTCACCGGCGCGGACTCCGGCATCGGCAAGGCCTGCGCGGTGGCGCTGGCCAAGGCCGGCTTCGAGATCGGCATCACCTGGTACGGCGATCCCGACGGCGCCGAGCGGACAGCCACCGAGGTCCGCGCGACGGGCCGGCGCTGCGAGCTCGCCGAGGTGGACCTGACCCGACTGCCGGACGCGGCGGCGGTGGTGGACGAGCTGGCCGACCGGCTCGGCGGCATCGGGGTGCTGGTCAACAACGCCGGCGTCGGGGCCTCCACCCCGTTCGTCGACACCGGGTGGGAACAGTGGCGCGAGGTGCTCGCCGTCGACCTGGACGCGCCCTTCCTGTGCGCCCAGCGGGCCGCGCGACGGATGCGGGCCGCCGGCACCGGCGGGCGGATCATCAACATCACCAGCGTGCACGAGCACGCGCCGCGGGTGGGCTCCGCCGCGTACTGCGCCGCGAAGGGCGGGCTCGGGCTGCTGACCCGGGTGATGGCCCAGGAGTTGGCCGCCGACGGGATCACCGTCAACGCCGTCGCCCCGGGCGAGATCGCCACCCCGATGACAGGTCAGGAGGACGTCGACCCGTTCACCCAGGAACGGCCCGGCGTGCCGGTGGGTCGGCCCGGCGACGCCCGGGAGGTGGCCGCCGTGGTCGCGTTGCTCGCCTCCCCCGCCGCCAGCTACGTCACCGGCGCGTCCTGGCCGGTCGACGGGGGCATGTTGCTGATGGGCCCCCAGGCAGCGGCGTTGCCGAACGACGACTGGCGATCGGTCTGACCAGCATCGGCGGCGACGGCCGCTGACACGCACGCACGGTGACCCCCGACCGGTCCGGTCGGCGCGGCACAGGAAACAATGGTGACCACCTGATCGTCAGGAGGACCGTCGGCGTGTCGGACCGCACCGCACCGCCGTCCGGGGCGGCGCAGCTGCGCGCCGACTGCGGACGCTGCTTCGGGCTGTGCTGCGTGGTGCCCGCCTTCGCCGCGTCGACTGACTTCGCCATCGACAAGCCGGCCGGCTCGCCCTGCCCCAACCTGCGCCCCGACCACCGCTGCGGCATCCACACCGAGCTGCGGCAACGCGGTTTTCCCGGCTGCACGGTGTTCGACTGCTTCGGCGCCGGGCAGCAGGTCGCCCAGGTGACCTTCGGCGGGCGGGACTGGCGGGACGCGCCGGAGACGTTGCCGGCGATGGCGGAGGCTTTCGCGGTGCTGCGACCGCTGCACGAACTGCTCTGGTACCTCACCGAGGCGGTGGCGCTGCGCCCGCCGGCCGACCTGCGCGCCGATCTGGAACGCGTCCGCGCGGAGACGCTGACACTCACCGAGGGTGACCCCGCGCGGCTTCGCGCGGTGGACGTCGACGCCCACCGGGCCCGGGTCAACCCGCTGCTGTCCCGGGCCAGCGACGCGGCCCGGGCCCCCGTGGGTGCCGACCGGCGGGGCGCGCACCTGCTCGGGGTGGACCTGCGCCGGGTCGACCTTCGCCGGGCCAACCTTCGCGGGGCGCTGCTCATCGGCGCCGATCTGCGCG
>NZ_JAGPXZ010000294.1:0-7016 GCF_018070305.1 Micromonospora sp. M51
CTTTCGGCTGGAGCCCAGGAAGTACAGACCGGTGGTCGCCGCGCCCGAGAAGTCGGAGAGCTTCGCCGGGTCGTACGCGGTGACGACCTTGGTGTGCAGGATCGGGTACAGCGGGGCCTCGTCGGCCACCTTGTCCAGGGCCTGCTTCCACAGCGCCTTGCGGGCTGCCTCGTCGGAGGTCTGCGCCGCCTTGTCGAGCAGGTCGGCCATGGCCTTGCGGTCCGCGGCGCTCCACCGGTAACGCTGCCCCGGCCAGGTCTCGCCGTAGTAGAACCAGCGCATCAGCAGGTCGGTGTCGACGCCGAAGACGCTGGGGTCACCGGTGGCCATCAGCACCCGGAAGGTGTCCTTCGGGACGATGTCACCGTAGATGGCGGAGGACGGCACCGTGTTGAGGCTGGCGGTGACGCCGATCTTCTTCCACTGCTCGATGACCAGCGGCGCGACGTCCTTCACTACCGAGTTGTCGGTGGTGTCGAGCTGGAACGACAGGTTCGTGACACCGGCCTCCTGAAGCAGGCTCTTGGCCTTCTCCAGGTTGTAGTCGTAGACGGTGGCGGCCTTCTGGTAGTCCTTGTTGCCCTCGTCCAGGTAGCTCGTCGCCGGGGTGCCGTAGCCGTTGAGGGCGGTCTTGATGACCTCGTCCTTGTTGATCGCGTAGTGCAGCGCCTGGCGCACCCGCTTGTCGCTGAACGGCGCCGCCGACGAGTTGAACATGAGGAAGACCTGGTTGAAGGCCTGCTTCACATCGACGGTGTACTTGTCCTTGAGCGAGTCGACGTTCAGGTACGGCACCGACTCGATGGCCTGGACACGACCGCCCTGCAGGTCCGACACCCGGGCGGAGGCCTCGGAGGTGGTGTTCCAGGTCATCGTCTCGACCTTGGCCGGACGCGGGCCGTTGTAGTTCGGGTTCGTGCTGAGCTTGACGCCCGATTCCTTGGACGCGCTGTCCAGCTTGAACGGGCCGGAACCGATCGGCGCCGTGTCGAACGCCTTCGACGCGGCCGGGTCGGCGGTCTTCGCCTTCGGCAGCACCTTGATGACGGCGATCCGCTCGGCGAACAGGGCGAACGGGTACTTGAGCTTGAACTCGGCCGTCGTCGCGTCCTTGGCGGTCACCGAGTCGATGAACGACACGAACCCCTGCATCAGCGGCGGGGCCTTGGGGTCGGCCGGCTTCAGCACGCGGGTGAAGGACCAGGCGACGTCCTCGGCGGTGACGGGGGTGCCGTCGGAGAACTTGGCGCCGTCGCGCACCGCCACCGTGTAGGTGAGCCCGTCGGCGCTGGCCACCGGGTCTTCCTTGGCGAGCGCGCGGTAAGGTTCCCGGGTAACCGGGTCAAGATCGATCAGGCCCTCGAAGATGTGCTGGTTGACCGCCGTCGCCACCGCCGACGAGGCGTTCCCCGGGTCGAACCCGCTAGAGAGGGTGAACGCGAGGGTGGTCTCGATGGACTTCTTCCCCCCGCTTCCCTCGACGGCGTTGGTCGAGGCCGGGCCGCCGCTGCAGGCGACGAGTCCGAGAGCGAGGGTTGCCGCGGTGGACGCGACTGCCAACGAACGGAGCCGGCGCGGGGGGCAGCGCCGACTCTCCTTTGGCTCAATGGTGGTGCTCACGTAGCTGCCTCCATAGGCTCTTCATGCGCTCGCGGTGCTGCTCGCGCTGAGGGATTCGAAGATAATGGGGTCTGACGTCAGACATCTGATGCCGATAGGGTGAGCGTGTCAGATCCGTGAACGAAGGGCAAGTGGCAGATGACGACCATTGACGCATCCCCGCTACGCGGTGCGGAGCGCCCCGGTCCCCGCCGGCAGGAGGTGGGGACCAAGATCAAGGAGTACATCCTGCGCAACCGCCTCAAGCCGGGGGACATCCTGCCCACCGAGGCGGAGCTGTGCGAGGCGGTGGGCGCGAGCCGCTCAAGCGTCCGCGAGGCCGTCAAGATCCTCTCCGCCCTCGACATCGTCGAGGTGCGGCACGGGCACGGCACCTTCGTCGGCCGCATGTCCCTCGCCGCGCTCGTGGAGGGCCTGACCTTCCGCGGCCTGCTCAGCGGCGAGGAGGACCATCACGTGCTGGGGCAGGTCGTCGACGTCCGGCAGACCCTCGAACAGGGGCTCGCGGCCCAGGTCATCGCCGTCCTCGACAGCGAGCACCAGGCCGCCCTCTCCGCGCTCGCCGACGAGATGGAGAGCCTGGCCGCCCAGGGCATGGACTTCCTCGACGTCGACCGGGCCTTCCACGTGAAGCTGCTGGAACCCCTCGGCAACGACCTGATCCTCCAGCTGACCGAGGCGTTCTGGCAGGTGCAGGCCATCGTCGCTCCGACGCTGCGCACCGAGCCGGAGGACCGGTTGATCACCGCCCAGCGGCACCGGGCGATCGTGCAGGCGGTAGCCGCCGGGGACGTGGCGCGTCTGCAGGCTGCCATCGCCGAGCACTACGCGCCCATCCGGGCCAGCATCGCCCGCGTCGTGCGGGCCTGACGTCGGGCACCCGCCGCCCATCCGCGGTCCAGCGGCGGCGCACCGTCCCCTGTGTCTCGTACACAGGAGACCGTCGCCGCCCTGAGACGTTCGACGAACCGTCACCGCAGCGCCGGGATCGCCGCGGCACCGAGCGGGATCGGTCACAGTGCCCGGCGGAGCCACTCCTCGACACCGGCGACGTGCACAGTGGCCCAGGAGCGCGCCAGATCGGCCTGCCCGGCCGTGATCGCGTCGACGATCGCCTGGTGCTGCTCACGGGTTCGGGTGACGGCGCCCTCCTGGGTGACACCACGCCAGATGCGGGCCCGGGTGGTGGAGCCGGAGAGCCCGTCGAGCAGCGAGCACAGCACGGCGTTTCCGGCGCCGACGGCGATCTGGCGGTGGAATTCCAGGTCGTTGGCGACCAGCGTCTCGACGTCGCTGGTGTCGCCGACGTCGTCGAGGACGGCCTGAAGGTTGGCGATCGCCTCGGCACCCATCCGTTGCGCTGCCAACGCCGTGGCGGCGGGCTCGAGGATCCGCCGGACCTCCAGGAACTCCAGTACGGTGTCGTCGCGGTGGAAATCCACGACGAAGCCGAGCATGTCGAGCAGCAACTGTGGGGCGAGGCTGGTGACATAGGTGCCGTCGCCCTGGCGGACGTCCAGGACGCGGATGATGGACAGCGCCTTCACCGCTTCCCGTAGCGAGTTGCGGGACAGGCCGAGCCGGCGGGCCAGGTCCGCCTCCTTGGGCAGTCGATCGCCGGGGCCGAGTTCGCCCGAGGTGATCATGTTCTTGATCTTGCCGATCGCCTCGTCGGTGAGCGCCATCGCTGCCTCCGGGTAGGGGTGAGCCGTTGCCGTGACCGGGAGGATTACACCCTGAGCTGGCAGACGCGCGCGGCGGTGCCCCCGCCCGCAGCTGCCGGCGAGCAGGCAGATCGGCCAGTCGAAAGCCGTGACGCCGGCCCCCGCCCCGGGGCCGGTCAGGTCAACCCACAGGACCAGCCGCCTTCCGCAAACATCGGGTGTTTCCGAGTCTACGACCTCCGACATCTGATGTGTACCAGGTGTTCGTCCATCCGGCAACAGATCGAGATGACCTGACGGGCTGCCCGTCAAGGTCGCCGCCTCTCCGCAAGTCAGCACATCATGTGGACGAATCCGATCCATTGACAAAAATAAACATCCCATGTTAACTCCTCTCACATAGAGGAGGCCCTATGTTCGAGACCGGCAGTTTCCGGACGGTCCTGCGGGCCGCAGCCGCATCCCTTCTCGTGGCCGCGTGCCTGACGTCCGTGTCCGTCAGCGCGGCTCCAGCCGCGGCCGCCGCCAGCGACCCCGCCCTCGCGCTCTGGTACGACGAACCCGCCGCCAACTGGGAGAGCAACGCGCTGCCGGTGGGCAACGGCGCGCTCGGCGCCATGATCTTCGGGGGCGTCCAGACCGAACGCCTTCAGCTCAACGAGAAGAGCCTGTGGACGGGTGGACCCGGCGCCACCGGATACCACCACGGCAACTGGACGTCACCACGGCCCGGAGCCCTGGCCGGCGTGCAGGCCCAGATCGACCGGGACGGACGGATGGCGCCCGGCGCGGTCGCCACCGCGCTCGGGCAACCGGCGACCGGGTTCGGCTCCTACCAGAACCTCGCCGACATGTACCTCGACATGACCGGCACCCCGGCCACCGTGAGCGACTACCGACGCGAGCTGGACCTCGCCGAGGGCACCGCCCGCGTCGCGTACTCCCACGGCGGGGTGACCTACCAGCGGGAGTACTTCGCCAGCTACCCGCGCAACGTGATCGCCTCCCGGCTCTCGGCCAGCCAGACCGGGAAGGTCTCCTTCGTCCTGCGTCCCGTCTCGGCCCATTCCGGCAGCACCGTGACGGTGGCCAACGGCCGGATCACCACCCGGGGCGCACTGCCCGGCAACGGGCTGATCCACGAGACCCAGTACCGGGTGGTGACCACCGGCGGCACCCGGACCGACGGCACCGACCGGATCACCGTCACCGGCGCCGACTCGGCGTTCATCGTGCTGTCCGCCGCGACGTCGTACGCCGACACCTACCCCACCTACCGCGGCGCCGACCCGCACACCCGGGTCACCCAGGCGGTCGACGGCGCGGCGGCCTCCACCTGGGCGGCGCTGCGCGCGGCCCATCTCGCCGACTACAAGAACCTCTTCGACCGCGTCCGGCTCAACGTGGGCGGGCAGATGCCGAACATCCCGACCGACGAGTTGCGCTCGGCGTACACCGGCGCCGCCGGACGGGCCCAGGACCGGGCACTGGAGTCGCTGTACTTCTCCTTCGGCCGGTACCTGCTCATCGCGTCGTCGCGCGGTGGCTCGCTGCCGGCCAACCTCCAGGGCATCTGGAACAACTCCAACAACCCGCCCTGGCAGGCCGACTACCACACCAACATCAACGTCCAGATGAACTACTGGCCGGCGGAGACCACGAACCTCACCGAGACCGCCACGCCACTGTTCGACTTCATCGACGCGCTGCGGGCACCCGGCCGGGCCACCGCGCAGAACATCTACGGCACGACCGGCTGGGTCACCCACCTCAGCACCAACCCGTACGGCTTCACCGGCGTGCAGGACTGGGCCACCGCCTTCTGGTTCCCGGAGGCTGCCGCGTGGTTGTGCCAGCACCTCTACGAGCACTACCGCTTCACCCGCGACACCACGTTCCTGCGCGATCAGGCGTACCCGGCGATGAAGGAGGCCGCCGAGTTCTGGCGGGCCAACCTGCGCGTCGACCCGCGCGACGGCAAGCTGGTCGTGACGCCCAGCTACTCGCCCGAGCAGGGTGATTTCTCGGCCGGCGCGGCGATGAGCGAGCAGATCGTCTGGGACCTGCTCACCAACACCATCGAGGCGAGCAGCACGCTCGGCGTCGACACCACCCTGCGCGCCCAGTGGCAGACCACGCTGAGCAAACTCGACCCCGGCCTGCGGGTCGGTTCCTGGGGCCAGTTGCAGGAGTGGAAGGCGGACTGGGACAGCCCCACGAACGACCACCGGCACGTCTCGCACCTGTACGCCCTGCACCCGGGCCGGCAGATCTCACCGCTGACCACCCCGGCCCTGGCCAACGCCGCCAAGGTGTCCCTCACCGCACGCGGCGACGGTGGCACCGGCTGGAGCAAGGCCTGGAAGATCAATTTCTGGGCTCGGCTGCTCGACGGCGACCACGCCCACAAGATGCTCAGCGAGCAGCTCAAGAGCAGCACGCTCGCCAACCTGTTCGACACCCACCCGCCGTTCCAGATCGACGGCAACTTCGGGGCCACCGCCGGAATGGCGGAGATGCTGTTGCAGAGCCAGAACGGCGTCGTTGACGTCCTGCCCGCCGTGCCGGCGGCCTGGCCCACCGGCTCGGCCAGCGGTCTGCGGGCACGCGGCAACGTCACTGTGGACACCGAGTGGCGCAACCGGCTGGCCACGCGGATCACGCTGACCGCCGGCAGCGGCGGCACCCTGACGGTTCGTAACCCGATGCTGGCCACCGCGTCGCTGGTCGACCTGACCACCAACCAGACCGTGCCGGTGACCCGATCGGGCAGCCAGGTGACGTTCACAGCCGTGGCCGGGCACCGCTACCAGGCCGTCTCGACGGCCGCGACCGGCACGATCGCCGGTGTGGCGAGTGGACGCTGCGTCGACGTGCCGGGTGCGGCCACCGCCGACGGGACCGCACTCATCCTGTGGGACTGCTCCGGAGCGGCCAACCAGGTCTGGACCCGCGAGGCCGACAACACCATCCGCAACCGTGGCAAGTGCCTCGCCGCCGCCAGCACCACCAACGGTGCCGCAGCCACCATCACCACCTGCGGCACCGCCACCAGCCTACGATGGACGTACGACACCACCGCGAGAACGCTGCGCAACCAGGCCACCGGCACCTGCCTCGACGCCAACGGCGGCGGCACCGCCAACAACACCGCCGTCATCCTCTGGCCCTGCACCACCGCCACCAACCAGCAGTGGCTGATGTAGCGCCGGGCCCAGCCGCCACCCACCCGCACCGCCCCTCCCTGCCCGTTCCCGGAGAGGACACCACCATGACCCGTACCCTGCGCCGCCATCCCGCGCGCGCGAGCGGTGCCGCCCTGGCCGCTCTGGCAGTGCTCGCCACCTGCCTGGTCCAGCTCACCCCACCGGCGGCACCGGCCGCCGCCGCCCCGGGGAACGCCACGATCACGGGGGTGGCCAGTGGGCGCTGCGTCGACGTGCCCGGCGGTGCCACCGCCGACGGCACCGCCCTCATCCTCTGGGACTGCACCGCCGCCACCAACCAGATCTGGACCCGACAGGCCGACAACACCATCCGCAACCGTGGCAAGTGCCTCGCCGCCGCCAGCACCACCAACGGTGCCGCAGCGACCATCACCACCTGCGGCACCGCCACCAACCAACGATGGACCTACGACACCACCGCGAGAACCCTGCGCAACCAGGCCACCGGCACCTGCCTCGACGCCAACGGCGGCGGCACCGCCAACAACACCGCCGTCATCCTCTG
>NZ_JAGPXZ010000295.1:0-6924 GCF_018070305.1 Micromonospora sp. M51
GAAGGGCTGGCCGCGGCCTGGGCCAACGACGAGAGTCGCGGCGCCGTCAGTGCGGGCACCGCCCAGGCAGCGATCATGATGGCGAACCCGATCGGCTTCATCCTCGGCGGGTTGCTGGTGAGTCGCCTGTTCGGGCCGGCCCGCCGACTGAAGCTGATGCGGCCGCTCGCGGTGCTCGCCCCCCTGATGCTCGTGCCGGCCCTCCTCGACCCCCCGCCGTTGATGGTCGCGCTGCTCGCCGCGCTCTGCGGGTTCGCGGTCGCCGGCATGATGCCGATGGCCAACGGGTTGTTCGTCCAGGCACTGCCGGACGGGTTCCGGGCCCGCGCCTTCGGCGTGATGGCCACCGGTGTGCAGGTCATCCAGGGTTTCGCGGTGCTGGTCACCGGGGTGCTCGCCGACCGGTTCCCGATCCCGATCGTGGTCGGGGTGTGGAGCGCGGCCGGGGTGGTGCTCATGGCGGTGGCCACGCTGCGCTGGCCGGACCGGCAGACGGTGGACGACGCGATCACCGCCGCTGCGAAGGCCAACGTCGAGCCGCCGGCCGTCGGACCCGACGGCCCTCCCGGTGACCGCTCGCCGGGAGGCGCCACCGCCGACCCGCACGCCGGTGACGGACACCGCCGGCTCGCCGTCACCTGACCCGTCGCGCCGAGGTCGACACGAGCGGGTCGGACGCCCGACATCGGGGGGCGTCGACCCGGCGTGATCCGACGCACGCCGTGCGGGTCGGGTCGGCCCGGGGCGCACCTGGCAGGATGGAACTGTGACTTCCGCAGGCGAATCCGACCGTCCCGGTGCGTCGATGACCCTCTTCGAGGCGGTCGGCGGCGAACCCACCTTCCGCAGGCTGGTCGACGAGTTCTACGCCGGTATCGCCACCGATCCCCTGCTGCGCCCCATGTACCCGGAGGAGGACCTGGGCCCGGCCGCGGACCGGATGACCCTGTTCCTGATGCAGTACTGGGGCGGGCCGAACACCTACTCCGCCCAGCGCGGGCACCCGCGGCTGCGGATGCGGCACGCGCCGTTCCGGATCGGCGCGGCCGAACGGGACGCCTGGCTGCGGAACATGCGCCGGGCCGTGGATCGACTCGACCTTGAGCCGGAGATCGCCGGCACCCTCTGGGACTACCTGGAGCGGGCCGCGTACTTCATGGTCAACGTCGAGGACGACCCCGCCCACGGCGTCTGACCCGCCCGGCCCGCCACACCGTCAGAGCAGCGCGCCCTCGTCGTGCAGCCAGTCCACGAAGCTGGTGGCGACCGCCGCGCCACAGTCGAGCATCTCGACCAACAGCGCGTCGTGGGTGCCGGCACCGAGCGGGACCTGAAGCTCCGCGTAGATCGGCAACTGACCGCGCTCGGTCGGGTCACCGATGTACGCCTTGCAGAACCGGCGGGTGTGGTTCCACTCGTTGACCACCCGGTACGCCCGGTCGGCCCAGTCCGGCGGGACCGTGGCGTGCGGACGGGCCCGCATGACGAGGATCTCGTCCTCGGGGCCTTCCAGGGTGACCAGCACCGCGTGCCGCTCCCACATCGCCAGCAGGTTGCCGTCGCCGTCGGCCAGGTAGCGCACGTCCAGTAGATCGAGTGCGTCACAGACCCGGCGCAGGCTCACCGGCTCGACGGTGGCGGGCATCTCGGTCAGCACTGGCCGCTCGTTGGACGGGCAGTCGTCCCCCGGCTGGCGAGGGCTGGGCGGACCAATCCGGACCGCACTGTCGACTGTGATCCCGCTTCGGGTTTCCGGATCGCCGCCGTCGGCGGGACCGGGGCGCCATGACCACCACGGCATCGCTCGCGCACCTCACTCCCCAGCGGATCCAGTCGCCTACGGTGCGTTGGATCCGAGGATGGACGGTACCCGGACAGCCGGGTTGAAGCACCCCCCCAACGACCGCCCCTGACCAGAAGAATGAACCGGGGTCATCCGTTCGGACGAGCGCTCAGGGGTGTCACGGCAAGATCCGTGGCCTTCTGCAACCACGCCGCTCCGTGCGGTCCCACCAGGCCGACCCAACGACCGGCCACCCGCACCTGAACGGTGCCCCCGCCCTCGCCGGCCGACGAGCCGTCGGCGGCGCCGAGGAAGCCCATCCGGACCACCCCCTGCACCAGCCGCTGCGGCACCTCGACCGGCGCGGCGGGCGTCCCGTCCGGGGTGATCAGCACCGCCACGTGGTCGAGCAACGCGTCGCGCAGCGCCCGCTGGCCCACAGCCCGGCCGGCGACACCCTGCTCGCTCGCCGTCCGCAGGGTGCCCGCCGCCGCGTCCGCGATCCGTCGCAGCTCGGCGACGGGCAGCGCCTCCACCTGCTGGCTCCGCGCCGGCGGCAGCGGCCACCGCCACTGGGCGTCCCGCCGGGCCGGCAGGGCCGTACCGCCGCGCGCCCGCTCGGCGAGCAGCTCCGCGGCGGCCACCGAGACGTCCTCAGCGGCACCGGCGGCCGGCCCGCCGGCGAACATCAACGCGACCCGCGCCTCCTCGTACAGGGTGAGGAAACGCGAGTTGTTGACGTGGCCGTACGCGTCCAGGTCGGACCAGCGCAGGGTGCAGTGGTAGACGAAGCGATCAGACACCGTCTGCGCCGGTCAGTCGCGGGTCAGCTTGCGGTAGGTCACCCGGTGCGGCCGGGCGGCCTCCGCGCCGAGGCGGTCGATCTTGTTCTTCTCGTACGCCTCGAAGTTGCCCTCGAACCAGAACCACTTCGCCGGGTCCTGGTCGTCGCCCTCCCAGGCCAGGATGTGCGTGGCGACGCGGTCCAGGAACATCCGGTCGTGGGAGATGACCACGGCGCAGCCGGGGAACTCCAGCAGGGCGTTCTCCAGGCTGGAGAGCGTCTCCACGTCCAGGTCGTTGGTCGGCTCGTCGAGCAGGATGACGTTGCCGCCGATCTTCAGGGTCAGCGCCAGGTTCAGCCGGTTGCGCTCGCCGCCGGAGAGCACCTTGGTCGGCTTCTGCTGGTCCGGGCCCTTGAAGCCGAACGCGGCGATGTACGCCCGCGACGGCATCTCGACCTTGCCCACCATCAGGTAGTCCAGTCCGTCGGAGACGACCTCCCAGACGGTCTTGTCGCCGTTGAGGCCCTCCCGGTTCTGGTCGACGTACGACAGGGAAACCGTCTCGCCGACCCGGACCGACCCGCCGGTCGGCTGCTCCAGCCCGACGATGGTCTTGAACAGGGTGGTCTTGCCGACGCCGTTCGGGCCGATGATGCCGACGATGCCGTTGCGGGGCAGCGAGAACGACAGGTTGTCGATCAGCAGCCGGTCACCGAAGCCCTTGCTGAGGTTGTTCGCCTCGATCACCGTGCTGCCCAGGCGCGGGCCCGGCGGGATCTGGATCTCCTCGAAGTCCAGCTTGCGGGTCTTCTCCGCCTCGCTGGCCATCTCGTCGTAGCGGTCCAGGCGGGCCTTGGACTTGGTCTGTCGGGCCTTGGCGTTGGAGCGGACCCAGTCCAGCTCCTCGGTGAGGCGCTTCTTCATCTTGGCGTCGCGACGACCCTCGACGGCCAGCCGGGCGGCCTTCTTCTCCAGGTAGGTGGAGTAGTTGCCCTCGTACCCGATGGCCCGGCCGCGGTCCAGCTCCAGGATCCAGCCGGCCACGTTGTCGAGGAAGTACCGGTCGTGGGTGATCGCCATGACCGTGCCGGCGTACTTCGCCAGGTGCTGCTCCAGCCAGGAGACGCTCTCCGCGTCCAGGTGGTTGGTGGGCTCGTCGAGCAGCAGCAGGTCGGGCGCCTCCAGCAGCAGCTTGCAGAGCGCGACCCGGCGACGCTCACCGCCGGAGAGCTGGGTCACGTCGGCGTCCGGCGGCGGGCAGCGCAGCGCGTCCATGGCCAGTTCGAGCTTGGAGTCGATGTCCCAGGCGTCGAGGTGATCAAGCTCCTCCTGGAGCTTGCCCATCTCCTCCATCAGCTCGTCGGAGTAGTCGGTCGCCATCTGCTCGGCGATCTTGTTGAACCGCTCCAGCTTGGCCTTGGTCTCGGCGACCGCCTCCTCGACGTTGCCGAGCACGGTCTTGGCCTCGTTGAGCGGGGGCTCCTGGGCGAGCATGCCGACGGTGTAGCCGGGCATCAGCCGGGCCTCGCCGTTGCTCGGCTTGTCCAGCCCTGCCATGATCTTGAGAAGGCTGGACTTACCGGCGCCGTTGGGGCCGAGCACACCGATCTTGGCCCCCGGCAGGAAGCTCAACGTGACGTTGTCGAGCACGACCTTGTCGCCGTGCGCCTTGCGCGCCTTTTCCAGGACGTAGATGTACTGGGCCACGGTGCGGGCTACCTCCGTCGGTTGCTGTCGCTGATCGGCGGCGCGGCGCGGGCTGCGAGGACCGCCCGCCGCCGCCGGCCGGGAGCCGGCCGCGCGCACGCCATCGTCAATCCTGACAGGTACGACGCGCTTCGCCCACATCACCCCGCCCCAGGAGTACGCGGGCGAGCCTCTTTGCCGACAGCGGTATTACCAATTAGCGTTCCCGTATGACCAAGAAGATCGCCATCAGCGTGCCCGACGACGTGGCCGACCGGTTGGCCACCGAGCCCAACGTCTCCGCCTTCGTAGCCCGAGCCGTGCGCCGCCAGATGGCCGGCGAAAAAACGCGGGAGGTGCTCGCGCGCGCCGGTTTCGTCATCACCGACGAGGACGTAGCCGAAGCTCATGCGGAGATGGAGCAGCTCAAGGCACGCATCACCCCCGAACTTCGTGAGCAGGCCGCCCGGCTACAGGCAGAGGTCCTCGCGGCACGGGCGAAGGCACGCCGCTGATCGCGTTCGGGTTGGCGCTG
Organism: Micromonospora sp. M51; assembly: GCF_018070305.1. Lineage (NCBI taxonomy): Bacteria > Bacillati > Actinomycetota > Actinomycetes > Micromonosporales > Micromonosporaceae > Micromonospora > Micromonospora sp. M51. Next base: position 4,790 of record NZ_JAGPXZ010000295.1, read on the forward strand.
GACACGACCGCGCTCCTCTCCTACTCATCCGGCGCCAGGGATGTCGGAAAGAGGATCGCGGAGGCCGCCGACTACAACAGGGATGTTCTTGTGCCCGCACTGTGCCTCGCAGGCGCCCATGAGCGGGCCACGGCCGAGCAGTGGGAGATGCTCGAACTGCTCGGCGCGCTACCGCAGGTGCAGGTCACCCCCGTCGAACCGGAAATGTGCAGCTATCTCGCCGGTTGGTCGCGCCGGATGAACGGCCGGATGGACCTGGCCCAGTTGGCGATGGACGCCGCTGTGCACCCTCTCGTGCCGATCATGACGGATCGGCGGGAGCTGCTCGGCGAGGTGCTGCCCAAGGAGTGGCCGATCATCGACCTCTGACCAGGGCGGCTGTCGAGAAGATCACCTTCAGGGTTCGGTCAGACGGAGGCGGGTAGGAGACTCCGGCACTAGGCACAAGACGCCGCAGCTACGCTCAGTACGCTCATCGCGGTGGACCCGTCAGTACCCGGAGGTGGCCGATCGTGACCGTCCGTAGCTCCTTTGTCGTAGTGGCGAACCGTCTGCCGGTCGACGAGGTGAGCACACCCGAGGGCCGGCAGTGGCGACGTAGCCCTGGCGGGCTGGTCACCGCGCTGCACCCCGTCCTCGCCGAACACAAGGGCACCTGGGTCGGCTGGGCCGGTGGCACCGGCGCGGCCCCCGAGCCGTTCGACCTGGAGGGGATCCGGCTGCACCCGGTCCCGCTCAGCGCCGAGGAGCTGGAGCGCTACTACGAGGGCCAGTCCAACGCGACGATCTGGCCGCTCTACCACGACGCGGTGGAGACACCGGCCTACAAGCGCCGGTGGCGCGAGGCGTACCGCCTGGTCAACGCCCGGTTCGCGGAGGCCGCGGCCGACGTGGCGGCCGAGGGCGCGACGGTCTGGGTGCAGGACTACCAGCTCCAGTTGGTCCCGGCGATGCTCCGTGAGCTGCGCCCGGACCTGCGGATCGGGTTCTTCCTGCACATCCCGTTCCCGCCGATCGAGCTGTTCATGCAGATGCCGTTCCGCACCGAGATCCTGCGCGGCCTGCTCGGCGCCGACCTGGTCGGTTTCCAGCAGCGGCTGGCCGCGCAGAACTTCGTCCGGTTGGCCCGGCACCTGCTCGGGCTGCGCTACGAGGGGCAGATGATCCAGGTTGACGGTCGGCAGGTGAAGGCCGGCGCCTTCCCCATCTCGATCGACACCCAGGAAATGGAGCGGATGGCCGCCGACCCGGCGATCCAGGCCCGGGCCAAGCAGATCCGCGCCGAGCTGGGCGACCCGAAGACGATAATCCTGGGCGTGGACCGACTGGACTACACCAAGGGCATCGAGTTGCGGCTCAAGGCCTTCCGGGAACTGCTGGCTGACGGAAAGTTGACAGTTCCCGACGCGGTCATGGTTCAGGTCGCCACGCCCAGCCGTGAGCGCGTGGAGCACTACCAGGCACTACGGGTCAAGGTGGAGCGCGAGGTCGGCCGGATCAACGGCGAGTTCGGCAGGGTCGGCGTGCCGGCGGTCCATTACCTCCATCAGTCGTACAGTCGCAGTGAGCTGGCGGCGATGTACGTTGCTGCCGACGTGATGATGGTGACCCCGCTGCGAGACGGAATGAACCTCGTGGCGAAGGAATACGTAGCATCACGTGCCGACCAGGGTGGAGCGCTCGTACTCAGTGAGTTCGCCGGTGCCGCCACCGAGCTTCGCCAGGCATTTTTGTGTAACCCGCACGACCCGGACGCGGTCAAGGACGCCCTCCTCCGGGCCGTGCACGTGGAGAAAACCGAGGCACGCCGCCGGATGCGGACAATGCAACGTCACCTGCGTACCCACGACGTGGGCCACTGGGCCAAGTCTTTCCTCTCGGAGCTCGGAGTTCCCGAGGCGGAGGCCGAGTGAACACGTCCGTCAACGATGGGGCGGCAATCGCCACCGGGGTCATGGACCCTGAGCTGCGCGCCGCCATCGGCCGGATCGCCCGGGTCCCCCAGCTCCTGGTCGCCTGCGACTACGACGGCACGCTCGCGCCGATCGTGGAGGATCCGAGCACGGCCGTCCCGCTGCCCGAGTCGGTGGCCGCGGTCCGCGCACTCGCCGCGCTGCCGCAGACCACCGTCGCGG
>NZ_JAGPXZ010000296.1:0-6920 GCF_018070305.1 Micromonospora sp. M51
GTGCTCTCCTGGGCCACCACGTACGCCTCGGCGCGCGGCGGACTGGCGGCGGCCCGCGACGGCCGGGTGGTGCTGATGTTGCCGGGCTCGGACGCGGGTGGCAGTGCCCGCGCGGTGGCCCGGGACCTGTCCCGGGTGACCGGCCGCCCGGTGACCGCCGGGGCGAGTGGCCCGGCGAACACGCCGGCGGCGCTGGCGGTGACGTTCCAGGAGGCGGACCGGTGCCTGACGGCGTTGGGTGCGTTGGGCCGTGCCGGGCAGGGCGCGAGCACCGTGGAGTTGGGCTTCGTCGGGTTGTTGCTGGGCACTGTCGGTGACCGCGGTGAGAAGGACGTGACGGAGTTCCTCACCGCCACGGTCGGCCCGGTGCTCGACTACGACGCCCGCCGCGGCACGGCGCTGGTGAAGACGCTGGAGGCGTACTTCGGGGTGGGTGGCAGCCTGGCCCGGGCCGCCGAGCAACTGCACGTGCACGTCAACACGGTGACCCAGCGGTTGGAGCGGGTCGGGCAGTTGCTCGGCGTCGACTGGCAGCGCCCCGAGCGGGCGCTGGAGGTGCAGCTCGCGCTGCGTCTGCACCGCCTGCGCGCGCCGGCCGGCTGACCGCACCGCCGGGCCGCCGTGCCGCCCGGACCGCCGCGCCGCCGTGCAGCCCGGACCGCCGTGCAGCCCGGACCGCCGCGCCGCCGTGCAGCCCGAGCCGCCGTGCAGCCCGAGCCGTAGACGCCTGGTCAGCGGGCACCCCGCTGACCGCCACCCGGCCGGCGGGCACCGGGGCCGCCGACGTCAGCGGGCCCGGATGCCCTCCAGCACCGCGTCGACGACCCGTTCGGGCAGGGTCTGCTCGTCCAGGTCCGGATTCCACTGCAGCACCCGCTGGATCAGCATCGGGCCGGTGAGCAGCGCCATCGTCACCTCGACGTCGATGTCGGCGCGGAGCGCGCCCTCGTCGATGCCGCGTCGCAGCACCTCGCGCATCAGCTTTCGCCGGGGCGCGATGATGTTCTGGTAGAGCTGGTACTGGTCCGCGCTGCGGTTCACGGCGGGCACCAGACAGGGCATGATCTTCGCCGCGCGTGGGTCGACGTTCTTGCCGATCGCGCCGACCAGCAGCACCAGGTCGTCGCGGACCGAGTGCCCGGCCGGCTGGGCCAGGACGCCCTTGAGTCGCCGCAACGCGTCCAGCAGCAACGCGTCCTTGCCGGCCCAGCGGCGGTAGATGGTGGCCTTGCCGACCCCGGCGCGGGCGGCGATCGCCTCGATCGAGAGCGCCTCGATGGTGCTGCCCTCGGCGAGCAGGTCGAGGGTCGCCTCGATGATCGCCTCGTCGGCGCGGATGCTCCGCGGTCGCCCGGGCGACCGCGGAGCATCAGCAGTGGACGTCATGTCCGCCATTCTTCCCGCACCTAGGCCGTGCCGGCCAATTCGGGCTCGGCGACCGGCGTCACCGGGGCGACACTGGTCTCCTCCTTGCCCGGCATCCAGCGCAGCACCACGATGATCCCGAGCGCGGCGATCACCGCGGAGAGCCCGGCCGCCCAGTGCATGGCGGTGACGAAGGCGTCGTTGGCCGCCGAGATCAGCCCCGGCGCCGCCGGGCCGAGCTGGCCCGCCGCCGCGTACGCCCCGGAGATCGACTCGTTGGCCGCGTCCTGGGCCTGCGTGGGCAGGCCGGTCAGCGCGTCACCGATGTCGCTGCGGTAGACAGCGGAGAGCACCGAGCCGAGGACGGCAACGCCGAGCGCGCCGGCCACCTGGCGGATGGTGTTGCTGACCGCGGAGCCCACCCCGGCCTTCTCCCGGGGCAGCGCCGACATGATCGACTCGGTGGCCGGCGGCATGATGTTGGCCATCCCGGCGCCCTGGATGAGGAAGACGAGCAGCACGATCCAGATCGGGGTGGAGGCGCCGATGAAGACGAAGGCGCCGAGTGACACAGCGGTCAGCACCAACCCGACGGCGGCGACGGCCTTCCCGCCGTAGCGGCGGACCATCGTGGCGCTGCGCGGCGCGAAGACCAGCTGGGCGCCGGCGAAGGGCAGGAAGAGCAGACCGGTCTGCAACGGGCTGTAGTCACGCACGAGCTGCAGGTAGAACGATCCGAAGAACATCGAGCCCATCGCGGCGAAGAACACCAGGCCGACGATGGCGACCGGAGCGGCGAACCGGGGCACCTTGAACAGCCGGACGTCCAGCGACGGGTGGTCGCTGCGCCGCTCGTGCTGCACGAACCAGGCCAGCACCGCGACGCCGACCAGGATCGAGCCCCAGGCCAGCGGGCGGCCGAAGCCGTGCTCGCCGCCGTCGATGATGCCGTAGGAGAGGGCGACCAGGCCGACCACGGAGAGCAGAACGCCGAGCACGTCGATGCGGCCCGGGCGCGGGTCACGCGACTCGGGGACGAGCAGCGCCACCAGCACCACGCCCGCGGCGACCACCGGCACGTTGATCAGGAAGACCGAACCCCACCAGAAGTGCTCCAGCAGCGCGCCGCCGAGGATCGGGCCGATCGCCACGGCGAGGCCGACAGCGCCGGCCCAGACCCCGATGGCCCGACCGCGCTCACGCGGGTCGAAGACGTTGGAGATGATCGACAGTGTCACCGGCATGATGGCCGCGCCGCCGACCCCCATCAGGGCGCGGGCCGCGATGAGCTGTCCGGGGCTCTGGGCGTACGCGGAGAGCAGCGACGCCAGGCCGAACACCAACAGACCGATCATCAGGAAGCGCTTGCGGCCGGCGCGGTCGCCGAGCACGCCGAAGGTGAACAGCAGCCCGGCGAAGACGAGGGTGTAGGAGTTGATGGACCACTCCAGCTCACCCTGGCTGGCGCCGAGGCCGTGCACCGGGTCGGCCAGGGTGCGCAGGGCGACGTTGAGGATCGTGTTGTCGAGGACGACCACGAGGAGGCTGATCACCAGCACCCCCAGGATCGCCCACCGCCTCGGGTGTCCGGTGTTGTTCTGTAGTTCCATTCCTGGCTTTCCCCCCACGCTGGTCACCCGCGACGAAATACGATACGGGTCAGACTCGTAACGCGAGTCAGCCTACGACGCGCATTAACGATACGGGACCGATCCGTATCGTATGTGGTGGGCGTCACGTCCCGGCGCGACAGCCAGGCAGGCGGCGACGGCGTCCGCCAACGTGCCGAGCCGCACGGCCGGCTTGCCGAGCGGCTCGATCCAGCCCGGCCCCGCGCCGTACGCCCGAAGGCGCGGGAAGTCCCGGGCGAAGCGCAGCAGGCGGTACGCGCGGCCGGTGAGCGGCGTCTGCGACCAGAGCACGACGGTGCGGGGTCGGGCCCGGTGCACCGCACTGGCCAGCGCACCCCAGGGCAGCGCGGGGCCGAGATTCAGACAGCCGCGACCCTGCTCGCGCAGCGCGGCGGCGAGGGCGTGCAGCCCGAGGCAGTGCGCCTCCTGCTCGGCGCCGGCCAGCAACACCCCGCCCGCGGGCAGGGACCGGCCGGGCTCCCGGCGGTACACGTCCATCCCGACCCGGACACCCTCGCTCAGGGCGTGCTCGACGGCGATCTCGGCGGCGGTCCGCCCCGGCATCCGGGCCAGCAGCGGCCCGCAGACCTGCTCCCAGAGCGCCTCGACGCCCCACGCGTGCGCCATCTCCAGCAGCACAGTGGCGACACGGTTACTGTCCAGGTCCTCAGCCGCCAGACAGACGCGCTTGTACGCGACCTCCACGGCATCCGCCGGCATCGAAGCGCTCAGCACCACACGTACCCCCGGGTAGACGTTTCCTACCCGATGGTTCGCTGAAACGGCGCGCGGTGGATGCGCTGTCGTGCGATTCGCCGGCGACGGGCATCCGGCCGGAGGGATATCGGCCGCGTCGCCCCGCGACGGCGGCACGGCGAGGCCGGTCACCAGGCCGGTCCCCCCGGACCACCGGCTTGACCTGCCCTCGTACGTTGATGATCCACACAGCTCAGCGGAAGGTCCTCACCCCATGCCTGTCGGCTTCACCATGGCGATCGTCTTCGCCGTCGCCCTGGCGGTCAGCGCCGTCGTCGCCCTCGTCGCTTCGGCCAAGCCGCTGAAGCGGACGGCCGCCCTCGCGGCGCTCGGCCTTCTCGCCCTCACCCTGGTGGTCGGCATCGCCTCCAGCGCCCACTCGGTGCCCATCCGCTCGGTCGGCATCGTCACCAGCTTCGGCAAGCCCACCGGCGAGGTGACCGGATCGGGCCTGAAGTGGGTGGCGCCCTGGCAGAAGGTCGGCGAGTGGGACGCGGGCCGGCAGAAGTACGACCACATCGGCGGCAACAACTGCGTACGCGTGCGCACCGGCACCCTCGCCGACGCCTGCGTCGAGGTGCTCGTCGAATGGCAGGTCAAGCCGGAGAACGCGCCGAAGCAGTTCATGGACTACAAGGGCGACTTCGGCAGCTTCCGCGGTCAGCGGGTGGGAGTGCAGCTCGACAGCGCGGTGAACGACGCCTTCGCCGCGTACAACCCGCTGGAGAAGATCGACGCCCAGACCGGTGACCTCAACGTCGACCTGAAGCCGTTCGCCGCGAACATCAAGACCAGCGCGGAGACCCGCCTCGCCAGCGACGTGGACATCCTCTCGGTGACCATCACCCGGGTCAACCACGACGACAAGACCGAGGGCAACATCAAGGCGTTCCAGGACAAGCTGGCCCAGACCCGCAACCTGGAGCAGGACCGCAAGAACGCCGAGATCTCCAAGCAGATCACCGAGACCAACGCGAAGGTGGACAAGGTGACCCGCTGCCTGGAGATCGCGGAGAAGAACGGCGCGAACCCGGGGCTGTGCATCAACCCGGGCATCGTCACCGGCAAGTGACAGCGGGCCGGCCCACCCGTGGCGGGAGGGCCGGCCCCGGTTCGCGGCTGGTCGCTCGCCGACTAGGCGAAGCTGAACAGCGGCGGAAACACCAGCACCACGATCCAGGCCCACGCCGCGTACACCGGCAGGTAACCGGTCTGCCACCGTTCGAGCGCCGCGAACGGCGTACGCCGGCGGATGAAGGTCAGCAGGAGCCACGCCGACCACGCGAGGTTGACCAGCAGGATCACGTTCTCGCCGAGCGCTGCCGCCCGGTTGGGCGTGCCGCCGTAGTCGTCGGTGATGCGCCCGGTGATCTCTATCAGCACCAGCACGTCGATGGCCAACGCGCTGACCACGAGCGCGAGTTGGAGTTTGTCGAACGGGCCGGGCGGGGCCGACGGATCGCGGGCCGACAGTGAGTAGAGCAGCAGCCCCAGCACCACGACCAGCAGGAGGTCGAAGAGGAGCAGCGCCTCACGCTCGACGTCGATGCCGTGGCTGGTCCAGACGACAGCGACGAGGAAGGCGAGCAGGGCGGCAGTGAAGAGCGGGGTGAACAACCGGGTGAGCACCGGCGCGATGTTCTCGACGACGCTCTGCTTGGCCTCGACGAGCCACCCGGCCACCACGACGGCGGCCGCAGCGCCACCGGGCAGCAGCCACTGCGAGACGAACTCCTGCGGGACGATGCCGATGGCCGCGAAGGTGTTGAACAGGAACGCGGCGAGCACGCCGCCGCCGAGCGCCATCAGCACCAGGTAGATGAACCACTCGCCGGTGAACCGGATGAAGTCCATGCGCCGACGCGACGAGCGCCAGTCGTCGGCGACGTAGGCCAGGCCGACCACCAGCCACAGGGCGATGGGAAGGTGGACGCTGGTGACGACCACTGACTGCGAGTCGTCCGCCAGGGGGTAGGCGTTGGCCGAGACCGCGCCGAGAGCGAAGAGGACCGCGAGTGCCGCGATCACCGGCCGTCGGGCGCTGCGACGCCAGGCCAGGTACGCCGCCAGCCAGGGCAACGCGAACAGTGTGAGGTTCCGCGCGTAGAACGCGCCGTCGTCGCCGAAGCTCAGCCCGAACAGCACCGGCACCTTGACCGACACCAGCGCGCCCGCCGCGCAGGCGAGCATCACCCACAGGTCCCGCCGGGCGCGGGGGCCGTCGGCCGGGCCGGCGGAGTCGCCGGTCAGCACCAACTGCTTCCACAACCGTTCCGAGTGTTCCCGGGCGAACTCGCGGGAGAGTTCGTCGAGGCTGCCCATCCGTTTCACCGCGACCAGAAACGCCTCGTCGGGGCTCAGGCCGGCGGCGACGAGTTCGTCGACGGAGCCGCGCAGGTGGTCTTCCAACTCGTCGGCGTCCACCGCCTGCAACTCCCGGCGGCGGAGCACGTACTGGCGCCACTGGGCGAACTGCGCTTCCAACTCCTGCGGGCCGTCGGGTGCCGTCATGCCAGGCCCCCCAACGGGGGCACCGTCAGCGGCGCGCGGTCCTGCCAGATCTCCTTGAGCGCGCCCACCACCGTGTCCCACTGCCGGCGCTGCTCGGCCAGCTCAGCCAGGCCGCTGTCGGTGATGCGGTAGTACTTGCGCTTGCGCTCACCGGCGACCGACTGCCAGCTCGACTCCAGATAGGAGAGGCGCTCAAGTCGGTGCAGCAACGGATACAGCAGCCCTTCGGTCCAGTCCAGCTCACCCCCGGACAGCTCGTTGATCCGCCGGAGGATGGCGTAGCCGTAGCTCTCGCCCTCGGCCAGGATGCCGAGCACCATCGGGGTCGCCGAGGCGGCGACCAGGTCCTTGGCGACCTTCATGAAACCTCCCGCCCCAAACCTAGAAGTACGATGCATAGTACTGCTAGGTATAGCGCCTGACGCAACCTCAGCGCCGGCGCGGACCCTCCGGCCAGTCGCACGACTCTCGTCACCGCGGTCGCCGGGTCGGCCCCGGGCACCTGGCCACCACCGCCTCCCGTGGAAAATCAGTCGAATCCCGATGGTCGGGTCACCACTGGCCGGTGTGCCGGAGGTCAAGGTGGTCGTAGCCCATCAGGAACGCGCCACCCTGCGCATCGGCGACGTGTTCCTGAAGATCGACGCCGATTCGGGG